>JAISJT010000102.1 GCA_031261395.1 Eubacteriales Family XIII. Incertae Sedis bacterium | reverse complement strand
TGATTAGTTCAGCATCCCGTTGAGCGGGTTGACGAACACGAGGATGATCGCGATGATCAGCGCGAAGATGACGCTCGTTTCGGACATCGCGAGTCCGATGAACAGGGTCGTCGTGATCTTGCCGCTCGCTTCGGGTTGTCTGGCGATGCTCTCGAGCGCCTTGCCGGTCGCGTGCCCCTGCCCCATGCCGACGCCGATCCCGACGAGCATGGCGATCCCCGCGCCGATCGCGGAAAGCCCGAGTACGAATGCTTGTGCTGTTACTAATGGCATTGTGTTTCCTCCTTACAATACATCCTGTCATTCCCGCGCAGGCGGGAATCTCAAAAAATAACTCTCTATTCCTCCGCCCCGTGCACAGCGATGGCCTTGGCGATGAAACTCATGGTCAGCATCGAAAAGACAAACGCCTGCAGGAAAGGTTCGAACATATCAAAGAACAAATTGACCGGCAGCGGTGTGCCGATTTGCAAAAACGGGAAGACCATATGCAGCTTCTCGGAAACGCTCCCCATCATATGCATATAGAGTTCCACGATAATGACCCCCGCCAGGATATTCCCGAAAATTCGGAAGCTCAGGCTGATGGGGAAGGTGATCTCCTCGATGATCTTGATCGGGATCATAAAGGGGAAGGGCTCCGCGAAATGTTTCAGGTAGCCGCCGATGCCGCGCGATTTGATCGAGTTGTACTGGATGATGAAAAACACCATGATGCTCATCGCGAAAGTAAAGTTCATATCTGCCGTCGGCGCCCGCGCCCCGATCAGCCCGACCGCATTGCACGCCAGCAAATAAAGGAAGAGCGTGCCGACGTAAGGCGCAAACGACCGTAGGTTCTTGCCCATATTGTCATCGACAAATTTGTAAACGGTCTCGACGATCAGCTCGGCGATGGCCTGCGCCCCGCGCGGATTGCGCTCGAGCCGCCGCGTTCCGACCAGCGCCGCGATGATCAAAGCGACCGCAACGATCACCGCCCAACACGTCGTCTCCGTGATGTAAACGCCGTTGTCAAACCGAATAATGATCCGCGCCCCTGTCTGAACGATCGATTCTTCCATGCCCTAAGCCTGTCCCAACCTCATATCTGCAATTTCATCTGCTGACCCGTATACCAATTTATAATGTTTGAAATGCCGGTACGTCACGTAGGTCCTTCCGCCACGGTCTTTCATCATCCCTTGCGTCTTTACAAACAGCCGGCCCTGTGGATCCGCCACGGCAACAAAATGTTCCGTCTCCGGTTCTTCCTTGCCCAGCGCCCTGCGCACCTTCGGCGTCACCAACTGCGATACAGCAAGCGCCGCCTTCGGCAGCAATAGCCCTGCTACACAGCCGAAAAAGGCCGCTGCGCCCGTACGCGCGCACAGATAAAGCGCAAACGCATAGAGTAAAATGCGCACCAGATAGCCCAAAGTGACAGCCACCGGCCGACGCGCCTGCGCGGCGGCTTCGAGCGTAGCGGACAGCAACCGTATGCCTATGATCGCGACGGCAAGTCCGAGCACAAGGCCGTATGGAAAGGCGGCGCCGGGACCGATGATGGCCAAGGAGACCAATTCGCATACCACGGCGCCGACCACGGAGGTTCTTATTATTTCTTTTGTTATTTTCTTAATTTTCTGTTACCTGCAAATTTTTGATTTGTCATTTACTCTATTCGTATTCAACGTGACTGTCAAGTCTATCGAATACATTTTCTCACTTTTGTGACCATTGCACAAATACCCGTTTTTGGGAACGATCAATCTTGTTTGACGCATGAACGCACGAAAACTGTATAATGTTATTGCTTTGCCAACTAAAAAGGAGGGTTTGAAATGATCGGAAAATTGATAGAAGACGGGCGTGCGAAACTATCGGAAAAACATATCTCGTTCGACAATGGCGCAGAGACAAGCAGTGCGCCGCGCCTGGCGCGCGAATATATGGATGCGCTGGCGATCGAGATCCGCGCGATCGACGCCGTGCGGGCGCAGACGCAGACACGCATCCTTGGTGTGGATTTTGAAACGCCCATCATGACGGCGGCGTTGTCGGGACTGAACGGCGTATATCCGAACAGCCTGAGCGAAATCGCCAAAGGGGCGCTGTCCGCAGGCGCCGGAACGGGCGTCGGCATCGGCGATGAAGAGGAGCTTGCCGGCGTGACTGCCACCGGAGCAAAAACCTACAAGATCGTCAAGCCGTTCAGAGATCACGATTTGATCCTCGAGCAGATCAAGCAGGCGGAAAAACACGGAGCATTT
Source organism: Eubacteriales Family XIII. Incertae Sedis bacterium (assembly GCA_031261395.1). Lineage (GTDB taxonomy): Bacteria > Bacillota > Clostridia > Peptostreptococcales > Anaerovoracaceae > WRMW01. The sequence goes on along the minus strand of JAISJT010000102.1, from coordinate 1,723 downwards.
GCGACGGGCATGGATACGATCTTTGGCTTTGGCGCAAAGAACGGCGATACGCTGATCCGCGATGATTTGATGAGCCCGAAGAGTTTCGAGGAGCTGAAAAGTTTTGTCCGCGCGACTTCCCTTCCCTTCATCGTCAAGGGCGTCCTGAGCGTTTCCGATGCGAAGAAGGCTGCGGAGGCGGGCGCTGCGGCCATCGTTGTCTCCGGCCATGGCGGATCGGCGCTGGATTATTCTGTGCCGCCGCTGCGCATCCTGCCGGATATCGCCCGCGCTGTCGGCTCTGACGTAGCCATCCTCATCGACGGCGGATTTGCCCGCGGCACGGATGTATTCAAAGCTCTGGCGCTCGGTGCAAACGGCGTCCTTGTCGGGCGCGCCGTCATTCATGCGCTTGCACTTGGCGGCGCCGAACCCGTAGGACAATTGCTCAACGGCATGACCGAAGAGCTCCGGCGCGTCATGAGCCTCACGGGCTCAGCCGACATAGGCCATATCGATCCCGCCGTAATTTGGTGACCCGCCGTCTACGAACAAATGTATTCCCTCTGTAACTTGAACGCGCGTTCATTGTATGCTATTATTAGAACTGATGTTCAGAAGATAGCAATTGGCGAGGGTGCGGCATTATGGACGGCAAGGTTTTTGAAAAGCTGACGGTGCTTGGCGAGAGTGCGAAGTATGACGTCTCTTGTTCGAGCAGCGGGGCGGATCGTACGAATATCGGCAGGCTGGGCAATGCGGCCTGCGCGGGGATCTGTCACTCGTGGACGGCGGACGGACGCTGCGTCAGTCTGCTGAAAGTGCTGCTGTCCAACGACTGCGCCTATGACTGCAAGTATTGCGTGAACCGGCGCTCGGCTGAGGGAAAGCGCTGCACCTTTGAGCCGCGGGAGCTGGCCGATCTCACGATGGAGTTTTACCGGCGCAACTATATCGAGGGGCTGTTTTTAAGCTCGGCGGTGCTCGGCAATCCGGACAATACGGTCGAGCGCATGGCCGAGTGCCTCGCCATCCTGCGCGAGGAGTACGGCTTCGCGGGGTATATTCATGCGAAGGTCATCCCCGGCGTGTCGCCCGAGATCCTTGCGCAGCTCGGCTTTGTGGCCGACCGGCTCAGCGTCAACATCGAGCTGCCGTCTTCGGAAAGTCTCTCGCTGCTCGCGCCGCAGAAGAAGGCGCCGGGTATTTTTGGCCCGATGCGCCAGATCACGCAGACGCAGATCGAGCAGAAGACGCTCAAGAGTCCGGGGTTTCGGGACCGCCTGCTCGGACGGAACAGCGGCGCCGCCCCGGCAGTCGCAGGCGCCACTCCGAATAGCCTCTCGCCAGTCCAAGGGCGGCGCAAATACAAGGAACGTTTTGCGCCGGCAGGGCAGACGACGCAGATGATCATCGGCGCCTCGCCCGAGACCGACAGACAGATCATCCATATGTCCGAGGCGCTCTACCGCAAATTTTCTCTGAAGCGCGTCTACTTCTCGGCCTACATCCCCGTCGCCGATCAGCCGGAACTGCCGCCGCTGCTCACGCCGCCGCCGCTGCGCCGCGAGCACCGGCTTTATCAGGCAGATTGGCTGCTGCGGTTTTACGGATACACGGCCGATGAGATCTTCACGGACAGCGAACCAAATCTCGACGTGGATCTTGACCCCAAGGCGGTCTGGGCGCTGCGGCATCTCGACTGTTTTCCGATCGAGGTCAACCGCGCCTCCGAAGAAGAGCT
>JAISJT010000096.1 GCA_031261395.1 Eubacteriales Family XIII. Incertae Sedis bacterium | reverse complement strand
ACGCTATGTTCGAGCAGCGGATCCGGCTCGAATTCGGCGTCCGTGATGATCGACACCAACCGGATCCGTGGACCAAAGTCATCGGTCAGCAGCGCGTGGTTGCGTCCGATCGTGCCGATCCCTGCATATTTCCCGGCGAGCACCTGAGAAAACGCCGCCTCGGGTTTTTCCACCAACGCCCCGATTTCCCCGTACCCGTCGCGCGGGAAAAAATGCGTGCGAAAACCCAAACTGAGCAGCGTACTCGACAGCCGATAGGCCGCGTCGTCGAGGACACGGTTCGTGGTGTTGTAGAGCTCCGAATAGAAATTCGACGGCGTCGTTTCGCCCATCGACAGAAAGAGCGGCACCGCCCCGACGATCACGGTCTTGCTCCAGGGCCAGATGGTATCCGGGAAATAATGTTCGCGCGGCTCCGACGGCATCGGGGATCCCGGCAAGATCGGCGTCAGCTCCGACTGCGCCCGCCAGCGAGCCACCGGCGCAAAGCCGAGAATAGGAAGACCCAGGCGGGCAGCCTCGGCCGTGATTTCAGATTTCAGTTGATGCAAATCGTGTATCATGCAATCTTCCAGGAAGTAAATTTCTTCTCCACTGCTACCAATATGAAATTGAGTACAACACCTACAATGGCAAGCATTATAATACCAGCATACATGTTTGGATACAAGAAAGACTCTCTCGAGTTGAATACGAGATACCCCAGACCTCTTTTTGCCCCGATCATTTCCGCAACGACCACGGCCATCACGCAGTAGGAACCACTGAGCCGGATGCCGGTGAAAATTTGCGGCAAGGTAGCCGGCAGGATCACGCGAAAGAAAATGTAGATTTTGTTGGCGCCCATGGATTTCACCGAACGGATCAGCACACTGTCTACGTCATGAACACCGGAACTGGTATTCAGCAGCACCGGCCAAAGCGACGCCCACAAGATGATACCGACCTTTGACACCTCGCTGAACCCGAAGAACAGAATGAACACAGGGAAAAGCGCAAACGCCGACACCTGCCTGAAAAGCTGGAACAGCAGATCCAAGGCCTCGTTGATTCGCTGAAAGTACCCGACGATCAGGCCGAGACCAATGCCGATGATCGTGGCAAGCAATAGCCCGAGGCCGATTCGCTGCAAACTGGCCAAGAGGTGAGGAAGCATTTTCCCGCTGACCACCAATTCGATCAACGCCAGGAAATCCTCCGAAAACGGCTGCAGATATACCTTGTCTACCCAGCCAAGCCGCGGCGCGATCTCCCAGAGAACGAGAAATATTATTATTCCGGAAATCCGGATCAATATTCTTTTGTAATCGAAATTTTTTGTTTTCATATGAATGCCCCATAACTCTGATTGAGCAAAGCTTCATCCTGGAGCATTGACCAGAGATTTTTCCTGATTCGCGAGAATTCAACGGAATTGCGAATCTCCTCGGTGCGCGGACGCGGCAAATCGATCTCAATGATTTCCCGGATACGTCCCGGCTGCGTGCTCATGAATGCGACCCTGTCGGAAAGCAAGATCGCCTCATCGATACTGTGCGTTACGAAGAGGATCGTCTTTTTGTCCGCCTCCCAAATCCGCAGGAGCTCAATTTGCATATCCTCCCGGGTTTGCGCATCTAAGGCCGCAAAAGGTTCGTCCATCAACAAGAGGCCCGGATCGTAGGCCAGCACGCGGGCAATCGCTACGCGCTGTTTCATGCCGCCCGAAAGCTGATGCGGATACTGATTTTCATAGGCGGCCAGACCGACGCGCTCCAGATTTTTGCGCGCGATATCGCGGCGTTCTTCCTTGCTGATTCCCCGGATCTCCAGGCCGACCTCCAGATTTTTCAGGATGGTGCGCCAGGGCAGCAAGGCATAGCTCTGAAAGACGATGCCCCGGTCAAAGCTGTGTTCCTCTATCGGATTGCCATCGACCAATATTTCACCGCCGTCTGCCTTGTCGAGACCCGCAAGGATGTTGAGAAAGGTTGATTTTCCGCAACCGGACGGACCAAGGAGGGTGAGAAACTCACCCTCCTTCAGATCCAAATCAAAATCCTCGAGTACCACGAGAGGACGGCTCTTGCCCTGACGGTTTTTTAATTGAAATTTGCGGCTTACCGAACGGGCACGAACCTTGATGATGTCTGTCATTTTCGATCGATCACCATTCTCTACGCCTTTGCGGGATTGTAGTCATTTGTATAAATATCTTCAGGACTTACCTGACCGGGCTCGATCACCTTCTCGGATTCAAGACGCTCAAACCAGTAGGCGATATTCTCCTCTGGTGTGATCTGATCGGGATAGAACTCAAACATCTCCGTCTCTTCGATCTTGGAGCCGAAGTGATCGGCCATCAGCTGACGAGCTTCTTCCGGATTTTCATTGTTCCACTGTGCTGCGCGTGAAAGGATTTCCGTCAACTCTGCAATCGCTTCGGGGTGCTCCGCGAGGAAGGCGCCGCTGGTGGAATAGGGGCACATGCCGGAGATGCCGCCGTCAATATCCCAGTCAGAGAACAGGAGGCGGAAATCCGTCGTGTTCGCGGACGCGCGTCCGGACGACAGCGGGTGAATGATAGCTACGTCGGTATCGCCTTTGAGCAGCGGCTCTTCCTGTGCAGAGTCAGGCGCGGTGATCATCTCCACCGATGCAGGATCCAGACCTGCATCCTGCAGCGCTTTCTTCGTAACAAACTCAGAGCAGGCGCCCAGACTGTTGATACCCAGCGTCTTGCCGGCAATGTCTTCGATTCCCTGAATGGGAGAATCCGCCTTGACGAAATACTTCATATGCGGATTGGCCTGCGTAGACTTGCTGCCCGCCGCGAAGATCTTGATATCTGCGCCCTTCGAAACCGCATTGATGACGAGCGGTGTATGGCGCGTGACCACGTCGAGGTCGCCCGTGGCCAACGCCGGGATCATATCGCCGGCCGCCACATTCCCGATGTAGTCAGGCTTGACGGTCGCATCGTCAAAGTAGCCAAGGTCATCTGCCAGATAAATCAGATCATAATAAACCCATTCCGGGTACTTAAAGTAGACGACTTCCGTGGCTGTAGCCGGAGCTTCTGCCGTTTCTTCCGGCTCACTCGCATCTGCCGCCGGTGCAGGCTCAGGCGCCGCAGCCGGGGTTTCCGCCTTCTCGCCGCCGCCGCAGGCCGATAGCAGACCCATTATCAAAATGAGGGCCGCAGCAAGGCACAGCAGCCTCACCGGAAATTTGCGTGTTTTCGTTAGATTTTTCATGTTACCTCCTAAATTCAGCTAATTTCTATACGATATAGTCCCGCCTTCGGCTATCCGATCAGCACCATTCTGTATATCATATAAAATATATATGATTAATATACTATACATGATTTATCAACCTTGTCAACCTTGAATTATGGCGATCACACGCGGGATCACACGCGATTCCACGTATTGCTGATTTTATGGTATAATTTGCAGCGAAATATCGGTAAGAAATATCAACAACAATGAGGAGAAAGAAATGAAAGCAAAGAAAATTTTAGCATTGGTCATGGCCGCCCTGATGAGTATGATTCTGCTCGCGGGCTGCGGCGGCGGTTCGGACAAAGGCGGCAGCGGTGATGCAGCGGCGGCGGCTTCGGATCTGGACAAGATCAGCAAAGCCGGCAAGATCGTGCTTGGGATCACGGACTATGAGCCGATGAACTATTATGCGGCCGACGGCACGCTCATCGGTTTTGACACCGAATACACCCAGGCCGTCGCCGCGGCGCTCGGCGTGGAACCGGAATTCATCGAAATCGACTGGGACAACAAGGAAATCGAACTGAACGCCGGCAACGTGGACGCCCTGTGGAACGGCGTGACCTATACGGCAGCACGTGCAGAGAATATGGATTTCTCAAAGCCCTACGTCAACAATGACATCGTAGTCGTCGTGCGCGCCGAAGACGCCGACAAGTACAAGACCACGGCTGATCTCGCTGCCGCCAGGTTTGTCGCCGAAGGCGCTTCGACCGGCGAAGAAGCCCTGCTGGACAACGAAGACCT
>JAISJT010000010.1 GCA_031261395.1 Eubacteriales Family XIII. Incertae Sedis bacterium | reverse complement strand
CTCGAGTACGACGCCTACAAGGCGGGCCGGGCCAAGACGCCGGACGAGCTGTCCATGCAGATCCCCTACCTCAAGGACATTTTGCAAGCAATGGGCATCACCATCCTCGAAATGGACGGCTTCGAGGCCGACGACCTGATCGGCACGGTGGCGAAGCGCGCGGAGGAAGCGGGCCTGACGCCGCTCATCATCACGGGCGACCGCGACGAGCTCCAGCTTGTGACCGACCAGACCAGCGTACTCATCACGAAAAAAGGCGTCTCCGAATTCGAGCTCAACACGCCCGCGTCCATGCGCGAAAAATACGGCTTCGGTCCAGAGCTTTTCGTAGACTACAAGGGTCTGATGGGCGACACCTCCGACAACATCCCCGGCCTGCCCGGCGTCGGCGAGAAAACCGCCGCGAAATTAGTGCAGACCTTAGGCAGCATCGAGTCGATCATCGAACACTTGGACGAAGTGACCCCCGACCGCATCCGCGGCATCATAGACGAAAACCGCACGCTCGCCTTTATGAGCAAACGCCTCGCGACCATCGTGACTAACGCCCCCATCGAGATCGACCTCGAAGCGATGCGCGTCAAGGCCTGGGACGTCCCGCGCCTTCGCGAGATCTACACAGAGCTCGAGTTCAAGAGCCTTTTGAAAAAATTGGGCACAGGCATGGGATATTCACAAAATTCACCATCGGATGAGACCAGGCCGAACGCGCAGGCGGACACGCAGACGTTCAGGCCCGTGAGGCAGGGCATCAGTGTTCGTTCGGATGCGCGGACAACCGTCATCGACAGTGTGCAAGGTCTGTCTGAAATCACAGCGCTGATAGCGGACGCTGAATCCATCTGTCTGAGAACCCTTGGCACCAGCGACCATGTGGAATTCCCGTTGGTTTACGCAATATATATTTATGTAAACAAGAAGAACCAGGACGTACCTCCCGAATATATCTGCGTGCTGACGCGTGGCGACGACCAATTGCTCGTTGAGACCGCGGAGATCCTGCGTGTCCTGCCCCTGAAACTCATCGGCCACGGCCTCCAGGACGACCTCTTTCGTTTTCGCCGTTCGCTCGGAGAAGGGCGCAAGGCCACAGACGGGTCGATCCGAAAGGCGGTTCCGATCTTTGACGCCGGCGTTGCCAATTATCTGCTGGCGCCCGGCGGCGGTGAGCCGACCTTTGCGCAAATCTGCCTGACCTATGGCGGGATCACCATGCGGGAAGAGCCGGATTTTTCTTCGAATATCCTTGCTTTTGCCAATGATGAAATCGTGGCCTACGGTCTTGAGTTTTGCGTTGCGGTCTCAGCCTTGGAGCCGGTGATGCGCCGGCTGCTTGAGGCGGATGAACTGACGGGTCTTTTTGACGAAGTCGAGATGCCACTTATCTCCACCCTGGCGGATATCGAAGTCAATGGTTTCACTTTCGATCCTGCGGCGCTTGACAGTATCTCTGCCGAAATCGACGCGCGCGTGGACGTTTTGACGGAAGAAATCACGGATTTGGCCGGAGAGCCTTTCAATATCAACAGCCCGAAGCAGCTCGGCGAGATCCTGTTTGACAAACTCGGACTCATCGGCAGCAAGAAAAACAAAAACGGCTGGTCTACGAGCGCGGACATCTTGGAAAAGCTGCGTTTCGAACATCCGATCGTCGGCAAGGCGCTCGAATACCGGACACTTGTCAAGCTGCGCAATACCTATATAGAGGGTTTGCCGTCCTTCGTCGCAAAAGACGGCAGGATCCGCGCACATTTGCAGCAGACGGTGGCGGCAACCGGTCGTTTGTCGTGTACCGATCCCAACCTGCAAAACATCCCGGTTCGCCAGGAATTTGGCCGCCTTATCCGGAAAGCTTTTACGAGCAGGGGCGAGGGGTATCTCTTGATGGGCGCCGATTATTCACAGATCGAATTGCGCGTCCTCGCGCACCTTTCGGAGGATCCTGCCCTGATAGAGGATTTCAAGAGCGGGGCGGATATCCACCGGCGCACGGCGGCGCGCGTGTTCGGCGTGGAAAATGAGGCGGACGTCACGCCGGCACAGCGCGGCGGCGCGAAAGCAGTCAATTTTGGCATTATTTACGGTATGAGCAGTTTTGGTCTTTCAGAGGAATTGTCGATTTCCCGCAAAGACGCCAAACGCTATATCAATGAATATTTCGCTCAGCACAAGGCGGTCAAAGCCTATTTGGACGATTGCATTCGCGAGGCCAAAGAAAACGGCTATACGACGACGATCCTAAGACGCAGGCGGCCGATCCCCGAGATCAACGCTTCGCAGTACATGGTACGGCAGCTCGGTGAGCGGCTTGCGATGAATTCGCCCGTACAGGGCAGCGCCGCCGATATCATCAAAGTCGCCATGAACCGCGTGCGCGTGGCGTTGAGCGGTGCGGGCTTGTCCTCCAAACTCATTTTGCAAGTGCATGACGAGCTGATCCTTGAGGTGCCGTCAGGTGAAGAAGAGGCGGCTGCGCGTATCCTGAAACAAGAGATGGAAAACGCCGTCACGCTGAAAGTCCCGCTAAGGGTAGACGTCAAAACCGGAATGAACTGGTACGAGCTGAAGTAGGAAATATCCGTCCGTCATTCGCCGGTTTAACCGGCGAATCCAGAAGTAGTCATCCGACTGGATTCGCCGATCAAGTCGGCGAATGACGGGATAAAATGAAATAGGGGGAATCGTTAGTATGGCAGCGAAACGCATCGGCATCACAGGCGGCATCGGCGCGGGCAAGAGCGCGGTGACGGATTATTTGCGCAGCAAGGGCTTTGTCGTCATCGATGCGGACGAGGTTCAGCGTGAGGCGACGCGCCCCGGCGAGATCGCAATGCTGCAGCTCGCCGAGGAGATCGGCGACGATATCTTCCTTGAAGACGGAGAACTCAACAGGCCGATGCTGGCCGATCTGATGTTTTCGGATCCCGATATCCTTTTCACGGTCAATCTCATCCTGCACAGCGATATCCGCGCCCGCATGGAGAAAAAGATCGCGGCCGCAGAGGGCACGGTATTTCTCTCGATCCCGCTGCTCTTTGAATCAAAAGAGAGGTGGGACTGCGATGCTGTCTGGCTTGTGACGGCGGACGAAGACGTCAGGCTTTCGCGGGCGATGGCGCGCGACGGCGCGGACGAAGAGGCCGTCCGGGCGCGCATGTCGGCTCAAATGCCCGAAGAAGAGAAACGGGCGCTGACAGGTATCGTGATCGAAAACAACGGTACGCTTGCCCAGCTGTATGCAAATATCGACAAATTTATAGCTCAGGGCCGCTGAGGTCCACAGGGTCATCCCCGCGTTTTGGCAGCATCTCACGGATATAGGTCAGCTCTTCAATTTTCAGCAGCTTCATGAGGATCAGGTAGACGATTACCGCCGCGCCTGCTGCGGCTGCGAGTGAAACGAGTTGTGCGATACCGCCTTCCTTTGCAGGGAACGGTTTCAAAACGATTTGATGCACCGGATAGGAACACGCAATAGCGCAGACGGCGGCACAGATGATCTTGATGATTTTCTTTGGAAAGTTTTTCTCGATGAGCAGCGGATGATTTTTGCCGAGGATTACGATGAGCGCGATGGCATTGATGATCACGGCGATGCTGGTCGAAAGCGAGATGCCGCGAATGCCAAACGGGCCGATCATCAAAAGATTGCCCGCGACATTGATGCAGGAGCAAATGATTCCGATGATGACGGGCGTCTTGGTATCATGTGTGCTGTAGAATGCCTGAACCAGGAAAGTCATGGGGATCCACAGAGCCAATCCGATGGCATAATAGAAAAATACGGTTGACGTCAGCTCGGTAGCCTGAGCGTCAAATGCATTGCGCTCATAGACCAGCCGGATGATTTGCTTGTTGTACAAAAGGCAGCCGAGGCAGATGGGAATGGACAAAGAGAAGAGGGCTCCGAGTCCCTTGCGAAATTTGTCCTGCCATGCGGACATCTCTCCGGCAGCAAAGTGACGCGCCATTTTGGGGTAGATGTACATGGCGATCATGCTGCCGATGATCATGACGAAGAGATTGTGCACGAGCAAACTGTAATTGAGGGCTGAGATGCTCCCTTCGGGAAGCCATGACGCCATCAGCTTATCTACAAAAGAAGCGATTTGTCCAATGGTGGATCCGACAAATACCGGAGCTGACAGGATAAAGACCATTTTCACGGTATCCGTAAAGCGAAAATCCCATTTGTGCCTGTACTCCCTGTGCCGCGAAGACAGACCGACCAGCAGGAACCTGAGTACGAAGCCGGCAAGCAGGCCGCCAATCAGCCATCGGTTGCCGGCGTGGTGGGCGATCACAATGAAAATTATTATCGATATGCTGTACGCCATGGCGGTCATGATCGGCGTGTAATAGTGATGGTGATAGCGCTGGTAGGCGTCAAATATTTCCGAACCGGCGCTGAAAAAGATAGTCATGAACGCGATTTTTACGAAAAATTTGGCCAGATCGATGGCGGGCTGCATATCGGGATTTCCGACCCATCCATGCGCAAGAACAAAGATGAGCTGATCCGAAAAAATGATGCCAAGGGCGGCTATGATGAGCGAAGCGACGAGCAGTATATTGATCACGCGCGACATGAAGAGGTCCGCATGAAGCTTTCCTTCCTCTTCGTGGATTTTTGAATAGGTCGGGATGAACGCCGTAGCCAGCGCCCCCAGGAGGCCGCCAAAGATAAAGAACGGTATGTTTGACGCCATGACATAGGCGTCCACTACATACGAGGTCCCGAAGTAACTTGCCATCAGGATCTCTCTGACAAAACCGATGCATTTTGACGAGAGGGTGAGCGCCATCATGACGAGTGTAATGGCCGCGGAGGATTTCATGTTGAATTTCATAAGGAGTATTCTACTACGTTTTATTGTATAATTTGAAAAGTATTTTGAATTTCGCGGGAGAGGGATGAACTTTTATGGCAGCTTCCATAGCAAATCAGGTGGATCTTTTTGTACCGGGCAGGCTTTGCCTTTTCGGAGAACACAGTGACTGGGCAGGTCTGCACCGTGTGATGAATGCGGATGTGCCTTCGGGACAGGCGCTTGTCACGGGAATCGATCAGGGGATTTATGCTACAGCAAAAGAATCCTCGCGTTTCATACTGCACAACACGTCGCCGGAGCTGGCGGAGGGCTGGGTGGATTTGGACTCGGAGATGAGTCTTGAGCGGCTCAAAGAAATTGCGGAATCGTCCGGGTATTTTTCCTATGTGGCCGGCGTAGCGCTCTATATGAACGAGCATTACAATATTGGCGGCCTTGAGATCACCATTACCAAGATGGATTTGCCGCAAAAAAGCGGTTTGTCCTCAAGCGCGGCGATTTGCGTACTGATCGCGCGTGCGTTCAATCAAATCTATGGACTCAATCTGAACACGATCGGCGAAATGCGCGTCGCATATTACGGCGAGCGAAAGACCAGTTCGCGCTGCGGACGCTTGGATCAGGCCTGCGCCTTCGGCAAATCGCCTGTCCTGATGACGTTTGACGGAGAAGAAATCGGCGTGAGCCGCCTGATAGTGAAAGAATCCCTGTACTGGGTCGTTGCCAATCTGAATGCCTCGAAAGACACGATACGCATCCTTTCCGATTTGAACCACTGCTATCCATTCCCTCAAAACGAGGTTGAACGAAACGTTCATGACGCTCTGGGGGCAGACAATCAAAAAATCGTTGCAGAGGCTATCCGGCTGATCCGCGAAGGCGACGCCGAAACCCTCGGGCAGCTTTTGACCCGCGCACAGCAAGTCTTTGATGAGAAGGTCGCTCCGGCATCCCCGGATGAACTCAGCTCTCCTGCCCTGCATAGGATTTTGAACGACCCAAAGGTAGGGGCTCTATCCTTTGGCGGCAAAGGAGTCGGCTCACAGGGCGACGGCTCCGTACAGTTCCTTGCCAGGTCAAAAGAGGACCAGCGAAAATTGGTTGATTATCTGAATGAAAACGGCCTTGAGGCCTATGCGTTTACGATTCCCGAAAAACACCGCGTTCGCAAGGCGGTCATCCCTGTCGCGGGTTTCGGCACCAGGCTCTATCCGATGACGCGAGTGATCAAAAAGGAATTCCTGCCGGTTTTCGATTCGGACGGGACCGTCAAGCCGCTCATACTCAAACTCTTCGAAGAATTGATCGATAGCGGGATTGAAGAAATATGTCTGATCGTTGGTTCAAAAGATGAAATCACACAGTACAAAAAAGCATTTTTTGATCCCGTCTCGGACGAGCACCGCTCCAAATTGCCTCTCGAATTTTTGGATATGGAAAACCGCATCCAGGCTATCGGCAGGAGGCTCGTCTATAAGGTTCAGGAACACAAACTCGGCTTTGGCCATGCCGTTTATCAAAGCCGGGAATTTTGCGGCGACGATCCCGTGCTGCTGATGCTCGGCGATACCCTCTATCGTTCCGAAACGAAAAAGCCGTGTGCCGCGCAATTGATCGAACGGTATGAAGAGGCCGGAAAGCCGATGATTGCCATTCAGGAAATTCCGGCCGCGCGTTCCGGCAGTTTCGGCGTTCTTGCGGGCAGCTGGGTCGATGATGCGCGGAAACTGATGAAAGCGGAACGCTTTGTCGAAAAGCCCTCGCCGGCGGTGGCGCAAAACGAACTTTCGATGCCGATCGAAGGCGGCGGAAGAGCCGTCTATGGCGTGCTCGGGCAATACATCCTCACTCCGGAAATCTTTCACGAACTCGGACAGCTCATCCGGAACGAAAAAACGCAGCACGGTGAGTTTCAATTGACGGACGCCTATGCCGCAGCTATCGAAAATCCCGGACTGTATTGCGCCGTGCTCGACGGGAGAATGTTTGATCTCGGAAATGTGCAGGCATACAAGGAATCCTTCACGGTTTTTGAATGAATCCGGGCAAAATTCACACAATTGTCACGAATAGATAGTTGTAAATTTGCGAATTTGAGGGCATAATATACAATATATGTGCAAAGTGCGCAGAATGTTGTTTATCAATGCAGATAACGGGGTATGTAATATATATATGCTTACCGCAACCTATCGGAGAATAATAAATGTTTCGTATCGTTAAAGACCGTAGATTCATAGCCATCCTTGTCAGCTTGCTTTTGGCGCTCAATTTGTCGGGCGCTGTTTTTGCGTCGGATGAGCAGGATCTGGATCCCGGGTCGGCGCCCGGGATGACAGATGCCGGCGCCGATACCGTCACGACGGGCGGCGATGATGCTGTCACGACGGGCGGCGATGATGCTGTCATTCCGGCCGCCGAGCCGGAATCCACAGACGAGCCGGAATCCGGCGAAAACAGTGAACTCATCGACGATTTGACCACAGCGCCTGAGGCGGGCGTTCCCTATGACGGGTATATCGTGAAAGTGAAGGACGAAGAGGTCGATGCTCAAATGATCGAAGACGCTCCGGAAGAGCCGATAATGGATTCGATGTTTGTTGTCGCCGAGCCGGAAGAAGCGCTCGGATTTGCAGAGCCCGAGCAAATCGAATTCATCGAACCGAATCTGATCTATTCTATGCTTGATTTTCCGGATGACGCCGCTCCGAACGACCCGCGGTTTTCCAGCCAATGGAATCTGAGCGATCAGACCGGCATCAAGATTCAAGACGTTTGGCGCGCAGGGCTGAACGGGAGCGGAGCCCGCGTGGCGGTGATTGATTCGGGTGTGAATGCCTCGCATCAGGATTGGGCACCCGGCACGCTGCAGACCGGATACAATTTCACGGGAGAGGGGGGCGCCGAGATTGCGAGTCCGCCTACGGACGGATACAGTCACGGAACGAAGGTGGCCTCGATCATTGCGGCGCGTCCAAACAACGGTCTCGATATCGCGGGCATAGCCTATGGCGCAGAGATCATCCCGATCAAAGTATTTAAAGACGACGGAACGGCCACGCTGGCAAACCTGATCAGCGCCCTGAACAAAGCGGCGGAATTGAATGTTGACGTTATCAACCTCAGTCTGGGCGCCAAGTCGTCCAGCGCAAATCTGGAAATCGCCATCAATCAATTTGTATCGCAGGGCGTGATCATCGTCGCTGCCGTCGGAAACGGAACCACCGTAGATGGCGCTACAAGCTATACGGCGCTCCTGTATCCGGCTGCCAATGACAATGTCATAGGCGTTGCCTCCATCACGAGTGCACGGACGAGGTCGTCTTTTTCACAGTACAATGCCTCAGTCGATATCGCGGCGCCGGGCAGCTCTATCTACGGTTTGTCAAACATCGGTTCAAGCGGATCGATTAGCGGGAACGGGACTTCGTTTGCCGGACCGCACGTGGCCGCACTGGCCGCCATAGCCAAGGGATACGACCCTGACATCACACCGGACGAATTTCTTTCTCTGCTCCGGAGTACTGCCGATCCCGCACCGGATCAGCAGGCGCACCCGGACTACTACGGCGCCGGGATCGTCAATGCGAGAGCTTTTGCCGGGGAACTGACAGGTGACTCCGATCTGATAGAACCCAATACCGAGCCCGATCCTGTCGGTTGGCAGGACTTGCCGGGCATCGGCAGAGTTTATTATGACGGAGGGAGCGAACCCGTCCACGGCGAAAAATTGATCGACGGAAAGTGGTACTATTTCGACCCTGATACCGGAGCCTTGTATACAGGGCAGGTGAAGAGCGGCACGGATTTTTACTATTTTGACGGTTTGAACGGAAAGCTGTATCGCGGCGAGCGAAAAGTAGACGGCAAATGGCACTATTTCGGCACAGACGGAAAGCGCGTCGGCGGATTTCAAAATCTGCCGGGCGGCAAGCGGGTATACTATGCCGGAGTGAACGGCAGGGTACACGGCGAAATGAAGATCGGCGAATACCAGTATTATTTCGACCCATCGGACGGCGCGATGAAGACGGGCTGGATCTCTGCCTCCGGCAAGCAGTACTACCATAGTGAAGACGGGAAAAGGGTCTACGGAGCGAAAAAAATCGGCGGCAAAGATTATTATTTCGACAAAACGACCGGCGCTGTATTCAAGGGTCAGGTAAAGATCGGATCGGCCTACTATTATTTCAACGGCAAAAACGGGAAAGTCTACAAGACCGAAAAGAAGATAAACAAAGTTTGGTATTACTTCGGCGCGAACGGGAAACGTGCCACCGGGTGGGGGACCCTCGCAGACGGCACGAAGAAATATTATCACAAGACCAAGGGCCGGCTTTTGGGCGAGCAGAAAGTGGGGAGTTACTACTACTATTTCAATACTTCCGACGGCGCGATGAAGACGGGCTGGGTGAAGATCGAAAAGCAATACCGCTACTACGACAAAAAAGGGCACAAGCTGTTTGGCCAAAAGACGATCGGCGACAAAAAATATTATTTTGACAAAGAGACCGGCATCGTGTACACCGGCGAAAAGACAATCAGCAAAAAGATGTATTTCTTCGACGGCAGGAACGGCATGCTGAAGGATACAACGAAATTTTACAAAAATTACAAATACGTGATCGGGAAGGACGGCGTGGTAAAAAGCAAGACCTACGTCGGAGACACCCAGCGCGGCATCGACGTTTCCGAGTGGCAGGGGCAGATCAACTGGGCCCAGGTCAAGGCGAGCGGCGTGCAGTTTGCCATCATTCGGGCGGGGTGGTCGGACTGGAAAGTGAATGACAGCGGCGCCTATTTCCACCGCGACGCGCGCTTTGTCGAAAATGTGCGCAATGCGAAGGCAAACGGCATCGTGGTGGGTACCTACATCTTTGTCTATTCCCGCGATATAGATGAGCAGCGTGCGGCGCTCGCAAGTTTCAGGACTTTTTGTATTCAAAACGGTCTGAGTTTTGATTTGCCTGTCTTCCTTGATATCGAAGACAGCAAATACTATTTGCCGGGTACAGACGCGCTCGGCGGATATTCGTATCGCACCAAGATGCTCAAGGACGGGATGGATCTGCTTCGTTCCTATGGCTACGACGCTGGGTTCTATACCTTCCTGAACTGGGCAAACAATCAATTTGACGCAGTAGGGCTGGAAGCGAAAAACAATACCTTCTGGCTGGCAAGCTGGTACGGCAACAATGCGGAGCTTGATCCGGCGACGGGTGCGTGGAACGGCAGGCAGCCGGGTATATGGCAGTACCGGAGCACCGGGAGCGTATCCGGGATCAAAGGCAATGTGGATATGAACTATCTCTATCCGCCGAATATGAAAAATTAGGCGAGGAGCCGGAAAATGAAAAAGACCATTGCGATTATTACGGCTGTGCTTGTGCTCTTTTGTCTTGGGGCGCCGGTTCAGAGCCAGTCGTTTGTCTATGCCTACGGGGCAGAGGAAACGGACGCCGCTCAGGATTTGACCGCACCTGCGGATGAGGACGGCGACGCGCCGCCGGCAGACGAGACAGCGCCGGAGGAGGATGAGCCTGCGGCAGAAGAGACGGCGACGGAGGAGGATGCGCCTGCGGATCCGGCAGAGGAGACAGCGACTGAGGAGGATTTGCCGCCGGTTCCGGCGGAGGAGACAGCGCCGGCCGAAGAAGCCGCACCGCTTGAAGATGCAGCGCCCGGGCCGGAAGAGGAAAGCATAGGGCTCCTATCGGCGCCGCTGGAAACGGGCTCGATCAAGGGAACGGTCACGGACGCCGGCGGATCTCCGGCAGCAGGCGTCACGATTGACGCCGCCCGTATCAATCCGCAAGACGGCGAATGGGATTTTCATGTCCACGGCATCAAGACGGCTGCAAACGGCAGCTATACGGTGACGGGTCTGCCTGACGGAACGTATACCTTGTATTTTTATCCTTCAAACGCAGGCCACGCCAACGGATCGCGGACAGGAGTCGTCGTCAGCGGCGGCGGCGAAACGGCAGGGGCCGATTTTTCTCTGAAAACCGGCGTGACCATCAAGGGAACCGTCAAAAGCTTTGCCGGAAAAGCGGCTGCCAAGGTCGAAGTGTTTGCGCTGAAAAAAAATAGCGCGGGCGTCTGGGATACCGTTGAAATTGGCAATAGTTACGCAATCACGGATTCCAAGGGAAGGTATACGCTTTCACATCTTGAAACAGGGACATACACGCTGCAGTTTTGCTATCAGGCATCCAAGGAATACGAAGTGCAATATTTCGGGAGGACCTATGAAAGCAAAAAGGCAAAGTCCTTTTCCATTTCAGGCGGGACGAAGACAGCCGATTATCTTCTGAAGGATTCCAAAAAATTAGAAGTCACCTTCAATTCGAAGGGCGGCCTGGCCGTGGCGGGAAAGAGCCTCAAGAGCGGCGCCAAGATCGGCACGCTGCCAAAGGCGAAACGAGCCGGCTATACCTTCAATGGCTGGTATACAAAAGCGTCGGGCGGCATCAAAATAACGAAGACGGAAAAGATCAAGAAAAACATCACCTATTACGCACAATGGACGGCGAATAGCTACAAGGTCACCTTCAATGTCAACGGCGGCGAGCCGATTCCGGCCAAAACAAAGATACTGAAATTTGGCGACGCCTACGGAAAATTGGCCAAACCCGTGCAGGAGGGCTATACCTTCAAGGGCTGGTATACGAAGAAGACCGGCGGCGTCCGCATCACCGCCCAGTCAAAGGTAGAGACCGCAAAGAACCACACGCTGTACGCGCGCTGGAAGGACATAGAAGAATAGCATAGGCGCTTGCAATTCATGTGAGAACATGGTAGAGTTTCGTAGTAATAGGTAGTTATTGTAGGAGTGGGCGTGTCCCGCTCCTTCCTTTTGAGGAGAGAAAGTGTCCGGCAAGACAAATATCAAAGCTTGGGTTGAGGCTGTCCTCGCGCCGCTTTCTGCGGAAGGCTATGAGGTTTGGAACGTCGAGTATGCGAAGGACGGGGCAGACAAACAGCTGCGTGTCTTCGTGGACAAGGACGGCGGGATCGGCATTGACGGATGCGAGGCGGTGAGCCGTTTTCTCTCGGAAAAATTGGATGAGGCGGATCCCATCGGCGAGGCGTACAGCTTGGTCGTGAGTTCGCCGGGGATGGATCGTCCGCTGCTGAAGGATGCGCACTACGCGCGATATGCGGGCGTGCCGGTGGAAGTCTCGCTGTACAAAGGCTTTGAGGGGCGAAAGAAGTTCCCGGCCTTGCTCGGCGAAAAGACGGACGAGGCGCTGAAGGTGACGCCGATCGACGCGCAGACGCTGGCGCCGGTCTGTGAGGAATTGACGGTACCGATCGAACTTGTCAGTCAGGTTCGATTGATGGTGGTTTTCTAAGAAAGGAACGGTTCGATGAACAAAGAATTTATCGCGGCATTGGATGAGCTTGAAAAGGAAAAGAATATTCCGAAGAAACAGATCCTTGATGCTGTGAGCAAGGCGCTCGTGGCGGCGTACAAAGGCCGCAACAAGACGAACGAGGCGGATGTCTATGTCGAGATCGACGAGAGCGACGGCACGATCGACGTGCTGCACCGCAAGACTGTCGTCGATGAAGTCATGGATCCCGATACAGAGGTCTCGCTGGCGGAAATGCAGGAGTTTGACGATAGTTATGAAATCGGCGACGTGGCGGATTTTCCGTTTGCTGTCGAAGACTTTTCGAGGATCGCGGCGCAGACGGCGAAGCAGGTGGTCGTACAGGCGATCCGTGACGCTGAGCGCGGCATGATTTACGACGAGTACAAGGACAGGCAGGGTGAGATCATCACGGGGCTGATCCAGCGCGTGGGGGGCGGGTCCGTCTATGTGACGATCGGCCGTACGGAAGGCGTACTGCCGGTCAATGAGCAGGTGCGCGGCGAGCGTTATGTCGGAAACAACCGCATGAAATTCTATATCGTCGAGGTGCGCGGGGCAGAAAATCGCGGACCGCAGATCTTCCTTTCGCGTACACATCCGAATCTGGTACGCAAACTGTTTGAGCTCGAGGTGCCGGAGATTCGCGAGGGCATCGTGTCCATCGTGAATGTGGCGCGAGAGCCGGGCAGCCGGACGAAGATGGCGGTGCAGAGCGCAGACGACAGCGTGGATCCCGTGGGCGCGTGTGTCGGCAGCAGGGGCAACCGCGTTCAGGCCGTGGTAGACGAATTGATGGACGAAAAGATCGATATTATTGCCTGGAGCAACGACCTGAACAACAACATCAAGAGCGCACTGCAGCCGGCTACGGTCGAAAAGATCGTGTATGACGAAGAAGAAAACAGGGCGACGGCGGTCGTGCCGGACTTCCAGCTCTCGCTTGCCATCGGCAAAGAAGGGCAAAACGTGCGTCTGGCGGCCAGACTGTGCGGCGTCAAGATCGATATCAAGAGCCATACGCAGTATTACGGAGGCGCGGAAGAGCTGCTCGACCTCGACAACACGAACGCCGAGCTCGATGATGAAGGTTTCTACAATGTGGACGACTTTGCTCCGGACGAGGCAGCGGAGGTACAGCCCGCAGAAACGCCTGCAATAGAAGAAGAGGAAGAATATCTCTCACCCGAGGACTACGATCCCTCGGCGGACGGAGCGCTTGAAAAGGCGCCGGCGGAAGAAGCGGAGCCGCAGGATTCCGAGGAGGATGAGGATCTTGACTCATAGCGTTCCGATGCGAAGATGCGTGGGCTGTATGACCTCTTTCCCAAAGAAAGATGTCGTGCGGTTTGTCTTGGATGAGGGGCGCCCCGTGTTTGACGAGACGGGAAAGAAGAACGGAAGAGGCGTGTATTTGTGCCGCTCGATGGAGTGCTTTGACAAGGCCGTGAAAAAGAAAAGAATTTCAAATGATCTAAGGGATGAATTTGAAAGCAGGATCAAGTCCGTGGAGGTGACCGAATGAAAGTATCAGATCTCGCAGCCGAACTGAAGAAACAAAACAAAGATATCTTTGGCAAAGCCACCGAACTCGGGATCGACGCAAAAGGCGCGACGAAAAACCTTACGGATGCCGAAGCGGAGATGATTCGGCGCGGCTTTGTCGATAGCGCCGCGCAGGCAGAAGCCGAAAAAAAGGCGAAGAGCATGCCGAGGCGCGTCAAGCGAAGCGATATAGAGGCGGAACAAAAGGCCAAAGAGGACGCCGAAAAGGCTGCCGAAGAGGCGAAACAGCGCGAAGAAGAGCGGGCGGCCAAGGAAAAAACAAAGGCGCCTGTGCTGAAGGTCGCACACAAAGCGGATGAGGAAGAGGCCCGGGAAAAGACGAAGGCGCCTGCGGCGCCTGCGCCCGCGCCGGCATCGTCGGAAAAGGCCGCGGCAGAAAAAGCCCCGGCGAAAAAACCCGCGAAACGCGGTGCAGAAAAACAACAGGAAAAAGCGCCTGCCGCGAGCGAAGCGGCGCTGGCAAAAGCGGAAGCGGCCACGGGAGATGCGGCCGCCGCGCAAATCCAAACGGAGCAAACCGCGAAACCGGCAAAAGCGGAGCGAGCCGCACAGGCCGCACAGGCCGCGCCTGCCGCACCGGCCGCCTCGGACGCGCAGCCCAAACCGCCGGCAGGGACGCCAAAAAAAGAAGAAGCCAAGCCGGCCGCGCCAAAAAACAAAGACAAAAAAGGTTCGAAAAAGCCTGCGGAAACGGCCCAGCCAGGCACGCCCGCCAAGCGCAAACCCGCGAAAGGCCGCGGCGGCCTGGTGGACGATTTCAAGGGTCCGCGCAAAAATCCGACGATCGAAGATGTATCTTTGGAAAAACAGGGCCGCCGCCGTCCGGCGCGCCGTCCTGAGGCCCATCAGCTGACCCCTGAGGAACTCGCCGATATCGAACGTCAAAAGAAGCTGGAAAATCTCGCGCCCGGTACCTATGTTGTCACCGTGCCGATCTCTGTGGCGGGACTGGCCTCGGAAACGGAGCGCTCGCCGTCGGATATCATCATGGCGCTGATGAAGATGGGCATCATGGCAAATATCAATCAGAATCTTGACGAAGAAACCGTCGAGTTGCTCGCCATCGAACTCGACATACCGCTCGCCGTCGGCAAAGACGAAGGAGAAATCATCGAGGAAGGCGTCGAGGACTTTGAAGACGACCCGGCTGACCTCGTGGCGCGACCGCCGATCATCACGGTCATGGGCCATGTCGATCACGGCAAGACGAGTTTGCTCGACGCAATTCGCAATACCAATGTGACAGACCGCGAAGCGGGCGGCATCACACAGCATATCGGAGCATCCGAAGTCGTGACCGCCGGAGGTGAAAAGATCGTCTTTCTCGATACGCCGGGCCATGAAGCCTTCACGGCGATGCGCGCGCGCGGGGCCCATGTCACGGATATCGCGGTACTTGTTGTCGCCGCCGATGACGGCGTCATGCCTCAAACGATCGAGTCGATCAGCCATGCAAAGGCGGCCGGCGTGCCGATCATCGTCGCGATCAACAAAATCGACAAGCCCGGTTCCAATCCGGACCGCGTCAAGCAGGAATTATCCGAAAACGGCATCCTGGTGGAAGAATGGGGCGGTGATATCATCGCCGTGCCGGTAAGCGCCAAGACCGGTGAGGGGATCGAAAATCTTCTCGAGATGATCCTGCTGCAGGCGGAAGTCCTCGAACTCAGGGCCAATCCAAAGCGTCTGGCGCTGGGTACCGTCATCGAAGCCCGTCTCGACAAGTCCAAAGGACCTCTGGCGACTTTGCTTGTGCTGAACGGACATCTGACGGACAAGATGAGCATCCTGGCCGGCACGACGAGTGCGAGGGTTCGTACGATGACGGATTTCAAAGGCAAACCGATCCGTCAGGCCGGTCCCGCTACCGCCGTGGAGATCACCGGGTTTGCGGAAGTACCGCAGGCCGGCGATGAATTCCATGCGCTCGACGATGACAAACTCGCAAAGAGCATCGCGGAAAGCCGCAAGATACGTCAGCGCGAACAAGTCATGGCGAAGACGAGCGGTACGAGCCTCGAAAATCTTTTCAGCAAGATCAAAGACGGCGAAGTGAAAGAGCTCGCTCTCATCATCAAGGCGGACGTGATGGGTTCTGTCGGCGCGATTGCCACGTCCCTCGAAAAGATCGACGTTGAAGGCGTGCGGGTCGCGATCATTCATCGCGGAGTCGGCGCCATCACGGAGACGGACGTCATGCTGGCGAGTACCTCGGGGGCGATCGTCATCGGATTCAATGTGCGTCCCGCCTCAAACGTGACCTCCCTCGCTGAGCGCGAAGCGGTTGAGATTCGTACCTATCGCGTCATCTACGACGTCATCAATGACATCGAATCTGCGCTGAAAGGTATGCTGGATCCCGAGTTCAAGGAGGTCGTGCTTGGCAAGGCCCAGGTGCGTGAGACCTTCCGCTTGCCGAGCGGCAATCAAATCGCGGGCTCCTATGTCACAGAGGGGAAGATATTGCGCAATGCGGAGATCCGCCTTGTGCGCGACGGCATCGTGATCCATGAAGGCAAGATCGGTTCGCTCAGGCGCTTCAAGGATGATGTACGTGAAGTCGACAAGGGTTACGAATGCGGTATCGGCATCGAAAATTACAATGATATCAAAGAAAACGACGAGATCGAAGCCTTCAAAATGGAAGAGATCCCGCGCGATTAGAGAGGCGCCCGCATTATGAAACGGACAAATCACAGGGGCGAAAAGCTCAGCGGAGAGATCAAGCGCATCCTTGGCGAAATGCTCACTCGCGAGCTCAAGGATCCGCTGCTAAGCGGCATGATCAGTATCACGCACGTCAAGACGGCGGATGACGGGAGTTTTGCGACCGTATATTTCACGAGTCTTGCCGAGGACGAGGCTGATGTGATCAAGGGCTTTGAAAAGGCCAAAGGCTTTATTCGCAGCGAGATCGGCAGCAAGCTTGGCGTTCGCCGTACGCCGGAATTGCGTTTCAAAGCGGACGACGCCGAAAAATACGGCATTCGTATCGACAGCCTTTTGAACGAACTGGACATTCCGAAAGACGCAAAGGAAGTCCGCGAGATCCGGCTCAGTGAGGCGGCGCCGCTGCTTGACGAATACGAGCGGTTTTTGTTGTTCACGCATATCCATATGGACGGGGATACGTTTGGCTCTGCGGTTGCGCTGGCTCTTGCTCTGCGCGAGGTGGGAAAGACAGCCTGGGTCGTCGTCGGCGAAGAGCCTCCTCGCACGCTCGGGTTCATTGACTACGGCGTGACAAAGGACGCTGCCGCGGCAGAGGCGCTGCTCACGGAATGGCTGACCGATACCGGTGAAAGCGAAGAGGATGATGCGGAAGACGCGGACGGCGATGCCAACTTCCTCGGCATAGCGCTGGATTATGCAGGGATCGACCGGCTTGAGGGACGCGAGTCTATTTTCGAAAAGGCCGCAGTTACGCTCTGTATAGATCATCATGTGACAAGCAAGCCGGAATGCGATTTCAACGTGATCGAGCCGGATGCCGCCGCGACGGCGGAAATGGTCTATCGACTGATAGGTTTTGCGGACCTGCCGCTCACCGAGCAAATCGCGACGGCGATCTACGTGGGGATCGTGACAGACACGGGACGTTTTCAGTATTCAAATACGACGCCGCTGACGATGGAAATCACGGCGGCCCTGATGCGCGCGGGCGCAGATACGGGGAAGGCTTATCAGGAGATTTATCAAAGCGTCAAAGCCGAAAAACTCTTGGTCGAGCGCGAGATGCTCGATACGATGGAGCTTTTGGCAAACGGACGCGCCGCTATTGCGTGGATCAGCTCGGAAACGCTCGAGACCTTCGGCGCGGGCGATGACGAGACGGACGGCATGAGCGAAAAACTTCGCTCCATCATCGGCGTGGAGGTTTCGGCGTTTATCAAAGAGAGGCCCGACGGAAAAATCAAGGTATCTATGCGCTCCAAGGAGACGGTAGACGTCGCTGCCATCGCCGCTGCATTTGGCGGCGGAGGGCATGTGCGAGCCGCCGGGTTCACTGCGGACGGACCGCTCGAAGATGTAGTGACCGCGCTGAAGGCAAAGTTAGAGGCTGAGTGGACGGGATTCTGATCGTTAACAAGCCACAGGGAATGACATCTCACGACGTCGTTTCTTTTCTGCGGCGCAAAACGGGCGTGCGCCGCATCGGTCATTCGGGAACGCTGGACCCGATGGCAACGGGCGTCCTGCCTGTCTTTGTCGACCGGGCCACGCGCGTGATCGAGTACGCGGGAAAACCAAACGATCCTGAGGCGAAGAAATACCGCTGTACGATGCGGCTCGGGCTGTCAACCGATACGCATGACATCTGGGGCGCTGAGCGCGAAAGGGCGCCCGGGGCGCAGCGGATCCGTCCGGATCAGGTCACGCGTACGGATATCGAGCGGGTCCTGAAAACCTTCGAAGGCGCCGGTACACAGAAGCCGCCGATGTATTCCGCCGTCAAGGTTGGCGGGCGCAAACTCTACGAATACGCCAGGGCGGGGAAGACTGTAGACGAGGAGCTGCTGCGGATTAGGGATATTTACATAAAACAAATTTCTGTAATCGATTTCGACGCCGGGGCGGCCGAGGCGACTTTTGATATCGTGTGCTCAAAAGGCGTCTATGTGCGCACTATTTGCGACGACGCTGGCCGTTTGCTTGGCTGCGGCGCCGTGATGAGCGGCCTCGTACGTCTTGCGAGCGATGGATTTTTGATCGAAGACGCCGTGCCGATTTCCTCTCTCGAAGACCAGACGCCCGAAGAGATCGCCGCGCGATTGCTTCCACTCGAAGACGCACTCCGGAGCCTGCCCCGCGTGGATCTTGACGAAGAAAACGCAGCGCATTTCCAAAACGGCCGCCCCGCGCAAACCGCAGAAGCCCCCGGCCATCCCCGCAAGCTTGCCCCCGCGCAGGCGGGGGGCGGGAACCCCATCCGCGTCTACGCCGCAGAAACCCTCCTCGGCATAGGACTGCACAATGGTGATATAATAAAACCTCACAAAGTTCTGAAACAGGTAAGTGCAATTGAAACCAAGTGATCCAAAAAAAATGAAAATGCGCTTGTTCGCGCTGTTGGCGGTTATTTTCCTGGCCTTTATAGGGATGGGCATATCGAACTCCCTGCTGGGTACCGGCTGGCCGGCCATCAGCGCAGACATTGGCGTGCCGCTCTCCAATCAGAGTTTTATCATCGTCATTATCTATGCGGCGTGTGCGGTCGGCTCCAGTCAGGCCGAAAAACTTCTGGCACGGTTTGGCACGTTTTTTCTCTTGGTTTTCAGTACTGCGGTCATGGTGACCTCTGTCTTTTCCTACGCGCAGGCGCGGTCTTTCGGAGTCCTCGTAGTCATGGGCGTTTTGCTCGGTTTTGGCGTTGGCCTGACACAGTCTACAGTCAACGGTTTTATTGCAAAGCATTACTCGGCGGCGTCCATGGGATGGCTGCATTGCTGCTATGCCATAGGCTGTATGCTGGCGCCCGTCATCCTTTCCTATTTCATCATCCATGAGACATGGAGACAGGGGTATAGTGTAGCGGGCTCGCTGCATCTTGTCGTACTTGCGGTGATATTGCTCACCGTACCCTTGTGGAAAGTGATCGGCCCCATCTTCCCAAAACGCCTGCACCGCGAGGAGCGGGCGGCGGCGCTGCCTGTCAAGTCGATACGGCAGCTGCTTCGTATTCCGGGCGGAACGATCATTCCTCTGATGCTGTTCTTTTATTGTTCCACCGAGGTGACATTCTTTTTCTGGGGAACCAGTTTTCTTACAGAAGAAAGAGGCATGAGCGCCGGCATTGCGGCCGGCATGATGACGTATCTCTATGTCGGCCAGGTGATCGGGCGTGCCGCCTGCGGCGTCATTTCTCTCAAGGTGAGGGATCGCATTTTCATACGCGTGATGCTGATACTGATGCTGGCCGGCATCGTACTTTTCCTGTTTTCGACCAATGCGATGCTCCCGCCCGTCTTTCTGTTCATCGGCTTCGCCAGCGGACCGATCTTTCCTCTGCTCATTCACGAGGTCCCGTCGATCGTCGGCAAAGAGAACGCGCAGGGCGTCATAGGGATTCAGCTGGCCGCCTCCTCTATGGGCACAGCTCTGACCCCCCTGCTGCTTGGCGCCGTTGCCGGCAAAGTAGGATTTTGGGTATTCAGCGTCTTCATCGCCGTGCTGTTCGCGGCGGCCTTTACACTAAAGATGATTCAGGATCACAAATACGGGAAAAAGTAATATGCAGATTTTCGGTGGCAAAAGTCAGATTCACGGACTTCCTTCCGTCTCGGTCGCGCTGGGGTTTTTTGACGGCGTACATCTGGGTCACCGCGTTCTGATAGAAAGAAGTATCTCCTATGCGCGAAAAACCGGTAACGCCGCCGCAGTGTTCACCTTTCGTGACCATCCAAAAAATGTGATTTCCGGCACGACCTGCGTCAAAAGACTTTTGTCCGAAGCGGACCGCAACAAGATATTTGAGTCTCTCGGCATCGACTACGTCTTCGAATTTGATTTTGCGGACGGCTTTCACGAAATGTCTCCGGATGCCTTTGCAGGGGATCTTCTTTGTAATACCTTCGGGGCGAGTGCTGTATTTTGCGGCTACAACTTTCGTTTTGGCGCCCTGGCCCGCGGCGACGCAGATACGCTGAGAGCGCTCGGCGTGTTATACGGATTTGAGGTTGATGTGGTAGACAGGGTCGAAGTGGGCGGTCAGCCCGTGTCAAGCACCCGCATTCGCGCGCTCATAGAAAAAGGCAAGGTCTGTGAGGCGAACCGTCTGCTCGGGGAGGACTTCCGCTTGTCCGGTACCGTCTTGCACGGAAACGCCAGAGGCCGCACTATCGGCTTTCCGACAGCAAATTTCAAACCCGATCCCGTCATGGTCTGGCCCTCCTATGGCGTCTATGCCACGACGGTGAGCGTCCCCGGCACAGATAAGCCTCTGCCCGCCGTGACCAACTTTGGCACAAGACCGACGGTGGGCGGCAAGGAGACGCTCGCCGAAACGCATATCTTCGGCTATACGGACGATCTATACGGAAAGGAAATCGTGGTCACCTTCTGCCGCCACCTCCGCGAGGAAAAGAAATTTGACACTTTTGAAGCTCTCAAACAACAAATAGAAAAAGACAAAGCCGCCGCCGGCGCCAATCTCATTGTATGCCCGCCATCGGGAAGCAAACCGTGAAGACGCTGCCTTTGCCCGGCGTGCTTTCCACCGCGATTTCCGCGTCGAATAATATCGCGATATGCTTGACGATCGCGAGGCCGAGACCGGTGCCGCCCGCTTCCTTGGAGCGCGATTTGTCCACGCGGTAGAAGCGCTCAAACAGTCTGGGAATATCCTCGGGCGCGATACCGATGCCCTCGTCACGGACACTGACGCAGACCGCGGAGCCTTTGCTTCCGGCCCGTTCCGCTTTCTCCGTTTTCTCCGCGCGCACCGTTACCGTCGTTCCGGAGGGCGAGTATTTGACCGCATTTTCGATCAGATTGACCATCAGCTGTTTGAAGCGGTCTTTTTCTCCGCCGATCCTCATTTCATAGGGCGCTTCAAACGTCAGCCCGATCTCTTTTTCCTCCGCCAGAGGCCGCAAGGTATCCAAAACCTCTTCGATGGCCTGTTTGATCTCGACGGTGCCGCCCGGCTTGGAGCCCTCTTCGCGCTCAATGTCGGAGAGGATGAGAATATCGTCGATCAGGCGTGCGAGACGTGCCGATTCGATGCTGATGATGTCCACAAAGCGCCGCCGTACGTCAGGGTCATCGCCCGCGCGGCCCTGAAGCGTTTCGGCAAATCCTGCGATGGACGTCAAGGGGGTTTTGAGTTCGTGCGTCACATTGGCGACAAAGTCCTTGCGGATATTTTCCGCCTGCATGTTTTCGTCGATCCGCTCCGCAAGCTGCCGCTCCATTTCGCGGATGGGCCGCGTCAGCCGCCGCGTGTACAAGATCGCGATGGCGATTCCGAGCGCGACACCGATGAGCGCTGAGGCTGCCGCTGTGCCGGAGGCGTGCTCTGCGGCGATCGCAAATTTGTCCACCTCCATAGCCAGGCGTGTAACAAGCAGGCCGCCCGTCTCTTCGCCGCCTTCATCTTCATCGCCTCCATCAACTCCTTCGCCGCCCCAAGGGGCAGCGACCGCTGCGTACAGAAATTCCCGCCCGAACGTCGAGCTCTCGCGGTCGCTGCTGCCCCGGCCCGTCCGCAAGGCCTCGGCGACTTCGGCGCGGCCCAAATGATTGTCCATACGGAAATAGTCTTCCCCGGCCACCGAATCGCCCAGCACCGTGCCGTCCTTTGCGATAAAGGTGACGCGGCAGCCTGTTTCCGAGGCAAAGCGAACGGCCTCGTCCGGCAGAGACGCATCTTGGGCAACTTCTTCTGCGACCAGCGTGCTGTAAACAAAAAGCGTTTCCTGCCGGTCTTTCAGATATTGATCGACCGTGATCATAACGGACACGGAAGCCGTCACCGCGACGCTGATAAGGATGATGAAAACAGAGTACAAAAGAATGCGGGTCCGCATAATAGATCCTTTCGCTGAGGTCCTAAATCACCTTATATCCCAAGCCGCGAACCGTCGCGATATAGCGGTCTTCCGCCCCGCCTAATTTCCGCCGCAGATGCCGGATATGCACGTCGACCGTGCGTGTCTCCCCCAAATAATCATAGCCCCAGACCTTGTCCAAAAGCTGCTCCCTGGTCCGCACGATCCCCCGGTTTTGAACTAAGGTCAGCAGCAAATCAAATTCTTTCAGCGTCAGATCGAGGAGCCGGCCGCCTTCGCGGACTTCGTGACGCGGCACATCGATGGAAAGCGCTCCAACCGTCAGGATACCGTCTGCTACCCCGGCCCCGGATCCGGTCCCGGTCTTTCCGACCGCTACCCCGGCTCCGGCTCCGGCCCCGACCTTCCCGTCCGTTCCTGACGTTCCTGCCGTTCCTGCCGTTCCCGCCGTATCCGTATCATACCGGCGCAGAACCGCTCGGATCCGCGCCTTGAGCTCCCGCACACCAAAAGGCTTCGTAATATAATCGTCCGCGCCGAATTCCAGCCCGAGGACTTTGTCGACTTCCTCATTTTTGGCACTCAGC
>JAISJT010000017.1 GCA_031261395.1 Eubacteriales Family XIII. Incertae Sedis bacterium | reverse complement strand
TAGTTGTTGTAATGAAGTAATGCTTGTGCTACCATAAGGTTGTAGAAAGACCGGGCAGCCTGGACAGGCAGTCAAAGGAGTGTTCTACGCGAATACAATCACCCGGTAGATATCTGCCGGGTGTTTTAGTATCTATATACAAAAAACCACCCGGGCAAACCGGATGGTCTTTTGTGGCAAGTCCCCGTAAGGGTACCGCCATTCGCTTAGAGGGCGGCGTAGGCATGTCGCCAACCTACCGTAATCAATATATCACATGACCCGTCTAAATCAAGTGGTGCAGGAAAAAATACGAGGACGGATGAGGGCACTGCTGGACATTTGTAATGAAATAGATTTGCCAGTAATGCGTGAATTTGTAGGACTTGATTATTTCAAAATATTCCTTGCGTATACATCCATTTTGGCTTACAATATATACATAATAGCAACAGGGAAACTTGTTGTGGGGTTGGTCGAAAGACCCTGGCCCTACCACGGCGGGGACAATCTCCGCCTTTTTTTATTGTTTTCCGCGAGGAAGTGATGAAACTGCTTAGTTGCTTTGTCGATGAGGCCGGCCACATCGGCGGTGAATATCAAAAGATATCGCCGTACTATATCGTCAGTTTTGTTTTCCACGACCAACAAAATGATATCACAAAAGAAATAGCATATTTAGACGAAGCGATGAAAAATATTGGTGTTTCTGATATTGCGATCCACTCCTATCCGCTACAAGTCATTCGTCTTGGTAAAAAATCGGTTCGATGACGATATTGCGCTGTTGGCACGTTTGTCAAAACAAATCGCAGCGTTCCTGACGGAGAATTTGACTTTTTTTCACACCTTCGATGAGATTGTTGTTTACTATGACTACGGCCAGATGGAACTTACAAAATTGCTTGCCGCAACATTCGGTGCGATACTGAACAATGTAAAATTCAAGAAAGTATCTCCGCGCGAAAAGAAATTGTTTCAGGTCGCGGATATGTGCTGCACCATCGAAACGCTGGCGATGAAGGCTGAGCGCAACGCATTCACAAAATCTGAAAAAGTATTCTTTCTCTCCGTAAAGCAATTCAAAAAAACGTATCTGTCTGCTTTTCAACAAAAGCGGTTCTGAATATTCATTTCTTTGGACGTGTGAGATATTATATTTTGGGGTGGTATTCGCGATGGGACGGCTTGGTATTGTAATGAAATAGATATGATAGTAATTTCGGAAAATTTGCATTGATTTGTGAAATAGTTGTATAATTACTACAAATATTTTTGGCGGCTGTCGTGTCTATACATGGGCGGTTTTGGATTGCTGACTTGATTGGCGGTTTGGCCCGTGGTAGGGAGCGGCAGGATTGGATGGTTTGGCGGCGCTGCCGGTGGATGACGGCGCTGGTGTGGCGGGAAACGCAAGGGGAAGAACGAAGTACCAATGGGTGGAAGTTTGAGTACATGGAATAATATGTTAATGGGGGGGGTATTGCCATTTAAGGTATAGCCGTCCA
This sequence comes from Eubacteriales Family XIII. Incertae Sedis bacterium, assembly GCA_031261395.1. Taxonomy (GTDB): domain Bacteria; phylum Bacillota; class Clostridia; order Peptostreptococcales; family Anaerovoracaceae; genus WRMW01. The sequence continues at coordinate 61,310 of JAISJT010000017.1, read as the reverse complement.
CCTATCATAATGTTAATACAGACGCTCTGCGCTTTGTGCGCGGGGTGTTTTTTGCGTGCTGGGTGTTGTCATTCCCGGGCGGCGGCGAAGCCGACGGTGAGCCGTAGGCGAACGTAACCCTGGGAATCTATGGTGGTCATCGGCGTGGATTCGCCGGTCAAGCCGGCGAATGACAGAGGTGGTGATAGGCGCTGGATTCGCCGGTCAAGCCGGCGAATGACGGGCGTGGTGTCCGGCGAATGACGGGAGTTGTCATTGTTGTGGATTCGCCGGTCAAGCCGGCGAATGACGGGAGTGGTGATAGGCGCTGGATTCGCCGGTCAAGCCGGCGAATGACGGACGTGGTGTCCTGCGAATGACGGGCGTGGTGTTCGGCGAATGACGGACGTGGTGTCCGGCGAATGACGGGAGTTGTCATTGTTGTGGATTCGCCGGTCGAGCCGGCGAATGACAACACGGTCGAGCCGGCGAATGACGTGGCGGTCATCGGTGTGGATTCGCCGGTCAAGCCGGCGAATGACGGGCTGGTTGAGGCGGTGAATGACGGGCGTGGTGATGGGCGGTGGATTCGCCGGTCGAGCCGGCGAATGACAGAGGTGGTGTCCGGCGAATGACGGGCTTGGATATAGGTGTTAGGAGGCTGGTATGTTTGGGAATTTGAAGTTTAAGGTGGTCGGTAGGGCGAGCGTGTTTTTGCTGGTGGTTGCTATGCTGGTGGCTACGATGTTTGTGGGGCCGCTGGTTGGCGGGGGGGCGTTTGCTACTGGGGTGGATTCGCCGGTCAAGCCGGCGAATGACGTTGTGGATTCGCCGGTCAAGCCGGCGAATGACGGCTTGGATTCGCCGGTCAAGCCGGCGAATGACGTTGTGGCGCTGGCGAACGCGGCGGCGCCTCAGATTGTCAAGCAACCGGCGGCTACTCAGACTTATGCTTTGGCTCCTGCTAAGGCGAGGATATATGTCACGGCACAATCGGACGGCGGTTACCTGACTTATCAGTGGTATCGGTCGAAGAAGTTTGATATTGACGGGAGCGATTTGCCGGCGGTGGGCGGGGACGGACAGCCTACGAACCCGACTTTGATAACCGGCACAGGCGTGACAACGATACCGGCTCCGGCGGGGACGAAGGCTACGCTTGAGGTCACCACGCCGAGCGAGGCGGGATATTACTACTATTGGGCGGAGATTACGAATAACGTAGATGGTTTTGACCCGACAACGATTAGGACTATCTTTTCACTGGCGAGGATTGTGGACAGGACGCTGGCGCCTATGCTGATGAATGGAGATTTTGAGGACCATACTGATACATGGCCCTTAAATAATACAACTGATACGTCGACGGGCGTTAATTCATGTCAGTTTGTTCCTGCGCTATACCCCGTGGGCCCTGCGTCAGATTACTTTGTTCCCTATTGGGATACAACACACTATCTTGATAATTCTGCTAACTTATGGCGTTACGGTAAAAATATTCAATTTATGGGAGCCAATTATGGAGCAACAATCGAGAGTTCTGCTTTTCGAACACCGGGAAATCATTATGTTGAACTTACACCCAGCAATGCGTCTACCATCTTTCAAGAAATTGCCACAGTGCCGGGCAAAATATATGAATGGAGTTATGACCAAGCCGGAAGGGCAAGTGGTGACTCGGCAGCAGGAAATCAATTAATTGCTATCGTTATCGGCAAAGCGATAAATTCACCCGCCGATTATGTCGGCGTAACAAATCGCACTCAGCCTGATTACACTTGTAATTTCCCGGCATTAAATGTTGACAATGTCAACATTCCTGAGTATGCAGGCTCAAAAACATGGTCGTATCCGTACGGACGAAACACTGTGTCATACTTTACGGATATTTTTAACAGCCTTGGGAAAACGGTCAACCAATGCCTTGCGTTGGCAGATTCCGGCACTCCTGCTATTACTACCTACAACGGAAGCAAATATTATATAGCGTTCTCGAACTGCCCTGCGGTTCATGCGGATGTACATAATTCAGGTGTATACACGGTGCCGGAAGGTCAGGGGACTTCAATATTCGGATTTGTGGCTATAGATGTAAACTCAGGAATGGGCGGAGCCATGGACAATGTCGAGTTTGCCTCCGGTACAGATTCTGATATTGACAAAGATATCTCCTTTTCCGGTGATACGAAGATAAGCACCACGACAGAGGCCGGGTTTGCCTATGCTTTGGCGGAGGTTCGCGGGAGTTCTGTTATCAATTTGAGTGGGTTAACTGCCTCGTACACTCCTGCCGTTGCGGATGTGCCATCTTCCGGTGTTACTGCCGGGCTGGGCGATAGTGATTGGTATGCCGGGTATACTGCCTATGATATGTCGGCTGGCAGCGGTACGGGGACGGGGTTTGCTACCGGCGGAAAAATCACCTTTACCGGGCTGACGCCGGGCAAGACTTACCGAATCATCGGGATTCCGATTGGAGCGATATCCCGCGGACTTAGCACCAATCTCACGCCGGCGGATGTGCTGGATGACGAATACTATAGCGATGTTGCGCTGAGCGCCGCGACGGACGCGGGGGACGGAATTTCTCCTGTGGAAGTCAGTTATTACGATGGCGGCACGAAGGCTCAAATCGAAGTGTTGAATAGCAATTCGGGCGTGCAGTATGCGCTGCTCCGCGAGACTTCGGGCAGTCCGAATACTTCCTCACCTCTTGCCACTTGGACAACAGGCGGCGGCGAGATGATATTTAACAATCTGACGCCGGGGCAAAACTACTATTTGGTGGCAAGACCACTCGGCTATTCGGAAATCACCTATGCCAATGCAACGCCATATAAGGTCGTAATTGCATTGTTCACCGGGTACGAAGGGAAGGACCTTTTGGCAGAGCAGGTCTCGCGCGCAGCAGGCGGAACGCAAATTGATATTTCGGGTTCTCTCGCGGGCTACACCTATGCGGTTTATGAGCCGACCGGCGCGAATGCCGGTAATATCATCGGGAGTCCGGCGGTTGTCACCGTCGATGGGCAAGCGGTATCTTTCAGCGGTCTGACGGCAGACAAAATTTATCAGGTCGTGCAAAAGTATACGGCTACGGGCTCCTATTTAAAGGGGGTTCGTGTCTATCCCTATCCATCGCACCTCGATGGAGACAATGAATTGGAAGTGGATTATGCAGCAAAAACGGTCACGTCGGATAGCGGCGGCGTGATATCGGGTGATTTGGAATACGGAATCACGCATACGCTCGGCGACGCGGCGCCGGCCGGTTATACGAGAGCCAGCGGCACCTCCACCATCAGCCTTGCCTCGGAAATCGGTTCGGACGGGAAAGTCATTTACCGCGTGGCTTTGATTGACGGCTACAGCGGCGCGGCGGTGCAGCCGACGGAGTCCTTCACCTATGCTGCGGCGCCGGATGCGCCAACCAGGGGCCCTGACGCGGCAAGCGACGGTACCGACTACTGGATAGATTATGATACAGAAACCGTCAAGATAAAAACCGGCACGGCGGCTGACTACGACTGGTATGACGAAAGCGGACATTCGCCGCTGACGGGCACAGACCTATATACTGCCACGACAACTGTCGACTTTGACGATTTGGGCTGGAGCGGAACTGAGGTAATATTCAACCTTAGAAAGAAAGCAACAACAAGCAGTTTTGCGTCGGAGTTTGCGGCAGTTGCCGATACAACAATTGCAGGCCGCCCGGCCGCGCCGGCGATGACGATTGCTCTCAGCAGCGGCACCCTAACGATATCCTGGGAAACCGCGGGCAATACGGACACTTATCAGTATCAGGTTCTAAACGCCGGCTCGTGGACGGAAGAGGCAGGGTCTGTTGGCTCTATTGTCATCAACCCGTATACGGCGGGGACTGAATACCTGATAAGAATCAAGGCTACAGATACGGCTCCTGCTTCCTATCGGGCGCATATCAAATCGCCGTTGTTTGTTGCCCCGATAAAAATTGGCTCGCATGTTTATGGGGATGGCATTTCCGCGCAGTCTGTCGATATCAGTAATATCACGGATGCCGCCTTGTATATAAGCGGCGCAACACTTACGGGTGCAGATGCGAGCAGTTTTAATTTGAGCCTTACTTCCGAATCGGATAATAATAAGGTGAATGCCACGGACACGAATTCGAGTTGGAAGATAAGTCCGAACGGAACACTGAATGCCAGACCTGCGCCATATACAGCCACCGTGGATGTGGAATATTTCGAAGACGGCACTGCTTCCGGCACTACTGCGCATACATCGACAACGGTAGAATTGTTAATCACCAAGGCGAACTGGGATATTTCGGCGCTGGCCGGTTTGGCACCCACCGCCGTGACCGCTACTTCGGCGGATTATTCCTTTGGCGTTGTCGGAGACGGAAATACGGCGGACAGCGCAGAACTGAGTTGGTCTACCGGCGGTTCGTATACTGGTGACGGAAGTCCCGGACTGACTTCCAAAAACTTCACCCTGAGTCCGGCCTCGACCTACAATATCTCCGTCAAGGCGCTTGACGACGGGAATCATTTTGAGTCGGCGCCGGTAAGTCTGCAGACCATCTATACGCCTTATGCCACGCCCACGCCGGTCGGTGATTTCATCTATGTGGATTTCGCGACGGAAACGCTGAAATTCGTGAACGGCGTCAATCCAAATCTGTACACGGTCAAGGTTGGGAGCGGCGCGGGAACGACGATTGCAAACGGCGATTCTGTTACCACGCTGGCAAACGCAGGCAGTTTTGATTTGGTCATCTCGCGAAACAGCAGCGGCAATTATCCGGCTTCGGCGTATTCGGCGGCGCTTACCACCATCGGCAAAGCCGGTGCGCCATCGCCCACTACGACCAAAGCGAGCAACAATACAGCGGGCGACGGTTCCATCGTCCTCGCAGGTTCATTCCAGTACCGCGGACATTCTGACACCGACGAAACATCAAACTGGCTGCCAGCAAACGGCAGCGTGAATGTCCCCGCAGGGAATTACGATGTGCGTCTGCCCAATACGGCAGGAGCCTTCGGCAGCAATATCGCTCCCGTGACGGTGTTGGTGAAGGGGAATCAGACAGAACTTGAAGTCGCTGCGCCTTCACCATCACTTGTGTATGGAGATACGGGTAAGGTGATAGGACTGACGCCCGGAAAAGAGGGAACCGGAGGCGGTGCTTTGACTTATGTCATAACGCAAGGAAATGGCACGGTCGCCACAATAGTTCCGGGGACAGGCGCGCTTACGATACTCGCTGCAGGCACGATCAAGGTCCAAGTGACAAGAGCCGGCACAGCTGATTACAATGCCATTACCAGCGCAGAACGTCAGATTGTGATCGCCATGGCTGATCAGCCCACCGCACTTACAATCACAAGCTCATCGCCCGTAACATTTGGTGCCAACGGTAACAGTTATGCGATTACATCAAGCGGAGGCGATGCCGGCGCGACGACCTATGCGGTCATCGCCGGCGGCACAGGAGCCGGAACGATTAGCGGCAGTACACTTTCAATCACCCAAGCCGGAACAATCAATCTGCAAGCTACGAGAGCAGGAGATGGCAACTACAACAGCGTAACGAGCAGTACATTCATTCTGACCGTAGATAAGGCGACACCGTCATATGCCGTGCCTACTAATTTGACGGCGGTCTATGGTTCGACGCTAAGTAGTGTGAATCCGAATAGCGGCAACGGCACGGGCGCGGGAACATTTGCTTGGGTCGAGGCCAGTAGCACGGCTGTTGGTGATGTAGGTGCTCGGACTCACAATGTGAGTTTCACGCCGACCGATACTACAAATTACAATACGGTGAGTTCGGTTTCGGCGAGCATCAACGTGACGGCGGCATCGGATACGATCGCGATCGCACAGCCAAGTCCGGCATTGAAATATGGCGATTCGAACAGGCAACTTTTGCTTGCGACGCAAGGAAACGGCACGGGATCATTGACCTATAATAAGACCGGCGGCACTTCAACCTCTACGGTATCCGCATCAGGTGATATCAGCGTTGGCACGGCGGGAACGCTCATCGTGACAGTTACCCGCGCAGCAGCCGGAAATTATCAGGCGGCCACAAGCGATCCTATTACCATCAATATCGGCAAGAGAAATATCAATCAGGCGGATGTGTCGCTAACGCTAACGGGCGGGCCTTGGACGTATACGGGCGGCCAGATTCAGCCAACTTACAATGCTGCTACTGATAGCGGCGCGGGAATCACGACCGGTGACTATGATGTGAGTTACGGGGCGAATATTAATGCAGGGACAAATGCCGGCTCTGTCATACTCACCGGCAAGGGGAACTACGAGGGGACCAAGACGGTCACTTTCAATATTGGAAAGACAGCGCCGCTGACTGCGGTCGCCTTCCCGACGGCGAATGCTGTGGACTATAGCGCTTCGGGGACGCTTGCCGGCGTGGCGCTTGGCGGCGGGACAGGCGACGGGACATTTGTTTGGGCTGCGCCAAGCACGAAGCCGACGGTAGGCAATAGCGGCTACGCAGTCAGGTTCACGCCGAGCGATGCGGTGAATTATGATTACAGCAGTTATAGCGGGGAAACCGGTTACAATGCTGCCACGGGTGCATTCACGCGGATCGTGACGCTCACGGTGAATCAGGTCGAAGACCCTGCGTATAGCGTGCCGTCAGGACTGACTGCCGTGGCAGGCGCTACGCTTGACAGGGTATCGCTGCCTGCGGGCTGGGCGTGGGATGAGCCGGGGACGACTCCCGTTGGCGGTCAGGCAGGGGATACGCAGCAGCACGATGCGACATTCACGCCGAGCGATACGGTGAACTATATCACGCATACCTCTGTCACATTTCCGGTAGTAGTCACTGCGGGTGCGGACAAAGCCAAGCTTCAGGCCGCTTACAACGCGATTCTCAAAGGTCCTATGGGCGGGCCTGCAAACGATCCGAATCTCCCGGGCCTGCACGAAAAGAATTATGCTGATGTGACGGCATTTCTTGCCGCTTTCGCTGAGGCAGACAGGCTGATCAACGATATTTATGCTACACAGAAGGAAGTGGATGCTGCCGTTTCCGCCTTGAACAAGGCAATGTCAAGCCTCACCCGCGACCATCATGTACTCAAGAACTCGCACGATGCCGGCAAGGGCGGGCAGGACGGACTGACTGCATTCGGTCAGAGCATAAGGATAGAGATCAAGGGCGATTTCAGGGATGTTGCCGGATTCAAAGTGAACAATACCGCATACGCTCTGTCGGCCTATGTGAACGAGACAAAACCGAGGATCATTACAGAAGCTGGCTCAGGGCAGATCGGTATGATTTCAAACGGGAGCGCCATTGTGACGCTGACGTCTGAATTTGCCGACCGGCTCGAAAACGGCGACCACGATGTGACGGTCATCTTCCGCGATCCCTATTCGGCGGACGCAAACGGGAGGGCGGCCATACATGTGGCGCGTGCAGGTTCGGGCGCAGACCCGGGCGCCGGCGAGCCGATCTCCCCGCGCACGGGCGACGCCATGAACCTCATGCTGTGGCTTGCGCTCGCGGCAGCAGCTATGATAGCGCTGTTAGCGGCAGCGGCGGGACGCCTTAGAAAACCTCGCAAATCCCGCAGACCGGTATAGAAATTCCGCCGGAAAGGCGGCTGCATCATCACCCCACTCCCATTCTGTGATAAAATAATTTGTTATCAATACATAGAATTGGAGTGGAATATGGAACCTGCGAATACTTATACCATGGAGAGAATGGTCACGGATACCGATGCCGATTTTGCCCGGCGGCTCAAGCCATCCGCGATGTTTGGCTATTTTCAGGATATCGCGGCGTTTCATGCGGCCAGCCTCGGCGCTTCTGTTGAGCGGCTTTACAAAGAGCTGAATGTTGCGTGGATACTGCTGAAGGTGCGCGTTGAGATCGACGAATATCCTATGATCACTGAAGAGCTGCTGGTGGATACCTGGCCGCAGGCGCCGCGCGCGCTGTACGAGAGGGACTATACGATACGGCGCAAATCCGGCGAAGTCCTTGTTCGCGCCGCGTCCACCTGGGTCATCATGAATCTGGGGACACGCGAAATCAAACGCGACAAATTTCTTGATTACAAAAATTTGGAGATGCGCAAGGATCGTGCAATAGAAAAGGGCGTGGGGCGCCAACGCAGGGTAGAGGGCGCGGTTCCCGTTTATAATAAGGATATTGAGTACAGCGACGTCGATTACAATTGCCATGTCAACAATGCCCGCTATATCGACTATATTATGGACGCTATCCCGTTTGAAGAGCATCGGGAGAAGACGATCAGGGCTATTGAGGTTTACTATGTCAATGAGCTCAGTCCGGGCAATGAGATCGTGCTGGCAAAGCGGGATATGGATCCCGGGTCGGCGCCCGGGATGACATCGGAAAAATTGTATATCGAAGGCTTCAGGAAGGCTGACGACGCTGTTGTGTTTTATGCTGTTGTGGAACGTGAATAGGAGAGAACCGTGGGAATGAAAAGTGATATTGAAATCGCACAGAGCGTACGGCCGGAGCCGATCGATGAAATCGCGCGGCGGGCAGGGATCAGCCCCGAGGCGCTCGAACATTACGGAAAGTACAAGGCGAAGGTCAACACCGGAGATGTACTCGCTGCGGCGGACGGCAAACAGGGCAAGCTCGTCCTTGTGACAGCGATCACGCCGACGCCGGCCGGAGAAGGCAAGACGACGACGACCGTGGGCCTGGCGGACGGACTGAGAAAAATCGGCAAGAGTGTCATGGTGGCGCTGCGCGAGCCATCGCTCGGCCCTGTCTTTGGGATCAAGGGCGGCGCGGCCGGCGGCGGCTGGGCGCAGGTCATCCCGATGGAAGACATCAACCTGCATTTCACGGGCGATATGCACGCGATCGGCGCGGCCAACAATCTGCTTGCCGCCATGCTCGACAACCATATTTATCAGGGCAATGCGCTCGGGGTCGATCCTCGCCGCATCACCTGGCGGCGGTGCGTCGATATGAATGACCGCCAGCTGCGCTTCATCACAGACGGTCTGGGCGGGCGCATCAACGGGACGCCGCGCGAGGATGGATACGACATCACGGTAGCGAGCGAGATCATGGCTGTGCTTTGCCTGTCAAACGATTTGGTTGACCTCAAAGAAAGACTGTCGCGCATCGTCGTCGGCTATACCTATGAGGACAAGCCCGTGACGGCTGGTGAACTCCATGCGGCGGGGGCGCTCGCTGCGCTGCTCAAAGATGCAATCAAACCAAATCTCGTGCAGACGCTTGAAGGCACGCCGGCCTTTGTTCACGGAGGACCTTTTGCCAATATCGCTCACGGCTGCAACAGCGTGGCGGCGACAAAGACGGCGCTCGCGCTCTCGGATTATGTGATCACGGAAGCGGGTTTCGGCTCGGACCTCGGCGCGGAAAAATTTCGCGATATCAAATGCCGCATGGCGGGACTGATTCCGTCTGCTGTTGTGATCGTGGCAACGGTGCGTGCGCTGAAAAATCACGGCGGCGCGGCGAAGGCTGATCTTGGGAAAGAAGATCTCGCGGCGCTCGAGCGCGGCCTCCCAAATCTCCTGCGCCATATCGACAATATCACAAATGTCTATGGTCTGCCGGCGGTGGTCGCCATCAATCGTTTTCCTCAGGATACCGAAAAGGAGCTCGCGCTTGTCGAGGAGGGCTGCCGCGCGCGCGGCGTCAATGTGGCTCTTTCCGAAGTGTGGGAAAAAGGCGGCGCGGGCGGCAAGGCGCTGGCTGACGAGGTAGTGAGATTGTGCGGAGAAACCTCGGACTTCCGGTACAGCTATGAACTTGCCGGAAGCATCAAGGACAAAATCGAAGCCATTGCCAAAAAGATTTACCGGGCGGCGGACGTTGCCTATACCGGTGAAGCGGAGAAACAGATCGCCAGACTCGAAGGACTCGGCTTTGGCGGTTTGCCGATCTGCATGGCAAAGACGCAGTATAGTTTTTCCGACGACCCCGCGAAACTCGGGGCGCCTGACGGATTCACCCTCACGGTGCGAGGTCTGAAAGTTTCGGCAGGCGCAGGCTTCCTTGTGGCGCTGACAGGCGATATCATGACGATGCCGGGTCTTCCCAAAGCGCCGGCGGCCGAGCGCATAGACGTGGATGCGGACGGCGTCATCAGCGGGCTGTTCTGATGTCAAATAGCGTAGAGTTGCCCGTCGAGGAATTCATCGGTCTGCTTGCATCAAAGTCACCAACGCCGGGCGGCGGCGGCGCGGCGGCGCTTGTCGGGGCGCTTGGCGCGGCGCTTGGCGGCATGGTGGCAAACCTTACTATGGGAAAACCGAAATATGCCGATGTGGAAGAAGAAATTCACGCGCTCAAAACGGCGATATACCGCGTGCAGAAGGACTTGACGGAACTCATAGACAAAGATGCAGAGGCATTTGCTCCGCTTGCCGGCGCATACCGGCTGCCGGCAGATACAGATGCAGAAAAAGCAAACAAGGAGCGCGTGATGCAGGCCGGTTTCAAAAATGCGGCCGACGCGCCGATGCATATGATGGAAAAATGCGCAGAGGCAATAGAACTCCTCGAAGAGTTTGCCCGCAAGGGCAGCGCGCTCGCGATCTCGGATGCCGCCTGCGGCGCTGCGCTCTCGGCGGCGGCGATGCGCGCCGCCTGGCTCAATGTCTGCGTCAATACCAAATTCATCAAAGATGAAGACTATGCCGCGAGGATCAACGCGCGAGGCAAGATGCTGTTGGAAAAATACTTGCCGATCGCGGAAAGGACCTACGAAAAAGTCGAGGAAAAACTACTATGACCAGAAAGCTTTTGGGCAAGCCGATCGCAGATGAAATAAAAGCGCAAAATGTCAAGCGGGCGGCTGCGTTTGCCGAAAACACAGGAGTCCGGCCGACCCTGTGTGTGATCCGCGTAGGCGAGCGTGAAGATGACGTTGCGTATGAACAATCGATTGCCCGGGCCGCTGCCGGCGCTGGTGTGAATTTGACTACAAGGTTGCTTGCTGCGGACTGTAAACAAGAAGAGTTGACAGCGGCGATCGAGGCCGCAAGCGGGGATGAGAAGATTCATGGGATACTCTTGTTCCGCCCGCTGCAGGGGCATTTGGATGAAAAGGCGGCGCTCGGAAAAATCGCGTCAAGCAAAGATGTTGACGGCGTGACCGAGTCACAGATGGCGAGACTTTACGAGGCAAAACGCCCGGCTGACGGTTTCTTTCTGCCTTGTACGGCGGAGTCCGTCTTGCAGATCCTGAGGTATTATGAGATCCCGCTCGCCGGAAGGAAGGCCGTCGTGATAGGCCGCAGTACGGTCATCGGGAAACCTGTCTCCCTGCTTTTGCTCGCTCATGATGCGACGGTCACCATCGCACACAGCCGGACAGAAAACCTTCCGCAGATTTGCCGCGATGCGGATATCCTCGTCTGTGCGGCCGGCATGACGGTAGAAAGCGATGAAGGCGGTCTGCGCGGCGGCGTGGGGCGCGAATATCTTTCGGAAGGGCAGACCGTCATCGACGTCGGTATTCACTCAGATGACGAAAGCAATCTTTTCGGGGATGTGGATGAGTGCGCCGCCGCAGATTTGGCAGCCGCATATACCCCCGTGCCGGGCGGCGTCGGCAGCGTCACGACACAACTCCTGCTCCGCCACGTGATCGATGCGGCGGATTTGCACAGCGGGACGCCGCCCATGCCGGAGAGGCTCGAATAATCATGGACAAAAACGTGTTGCAAGAATTGTTGCGGGATGTTGCCGACGGCCTTGTTTTGCCGGCGCAGGCCGCCGAACGTCTGAAGACTTTGCCATATGACGATATTGATTTCGCAAAGCTCGACACCCATAGGGCGCTCAGAACCGGGCGCGCAGAGGTGATTTTCGGCATCGGCAAGACGCCCGGTCAAATTGCTGCGATTCTGAAAAAACTCGCGGAGACAAGCGATCTTGTGATTGCGACGAAGACGGATCACGAGGCGTTTGCAGCGGCACAGACGGTTCAGCACGAGGGACTGACCTATTACGAAACAGCGAAATTGCTCGTATATCGGGGAATTACACAAACAAAACGTCCCGCTGAGCCTTCTCCCCTGCTTCCTGTGGCGGTGGTTTGTGCGGGGACGGCGGATATACCGGTTGCTGAGGAAGCGGCGATCACGGCAGAGCTTTACGGGGCCAGCTCTGAGCGATACTACGATGTCGGGGTTGCGGGTATTCATCGCTTGCTCGACAAGGCTGAAGATATCGGACGCGCGGGAGCCATCATTGTCGTAGCCGGCATGGAGGGAGCGCTCGCTTCGGTGGTCGGCGGGATGGCGAGCGTACCTGTGATCGCGGTGCCGACCTCGGTCGGATACGGCGCTTCGATGGGCGGTCTGGCGGCATTGCTCGCGATGCTGAATAGCTGCAGCCTCGGCGTCAGCGTGGTCAATATCGATAATGGATTTGGTGCGGGATATCTCGCTTCGATGATCGTGAACAAGGAGAAGATGCAATGAGCAAAGAGAAGGTTTTGTATTTTGAGGCGCAGGATGGGATATCCGGTGATATGACGCTCGGGGCGCTCATTGATTTGGGCGCTGATGCCGATCAGGTACGCCGGGAATTGGACAAATTTGTGCCCGAGAAATACGGTCTTGTGGCGCATCCTTTTGAACGCAACGGGATTCACGGCATCAATCTCGACGTCTTGGTGGAAGACCATGACGAAGACCATGACGAACACGTAGATCTCGGAGATTTGGTACACCAATTCAATTTTGAGGGACCTGAGGATGAGTCGAACGGACTTGGGGATTATGTTCATGAATTTGAGTTCTTTAATCCCGCAGATGAACATCATGCGCACGGACACCGGCATTACAGCGATATTCAGGCGATGATCAGGGGCAGCGGGATCACTGAGCGGGCGAAGTCCTATGCGCTCGCTATTTTTGACGTCATCGCGGACGCTGAGGCTGCAGTTCACCGGACGGACAAAGACAAAGTCGCTTTTCACGAAGTCGGAGCCATGGATTCGATCATCGATATCGTCGGTACTGCGATCGCAGTGGATCTGCTCGGGGCGACTCGCTTTTTTTGCGCGGCCCCGCATGACGGAAGCGGTACGATCGTTTGCCGGCACGGCATCATTCCGGTGCCTGTGCCTGCGGTCATGGAGATGGCGAAGGACTCCGGTATACCTATCGTGATTGAAGATGACGTCAATACAGAAATGATCACACCGACCGGATATGGGATACTCAAAGGACTTGGGGCCAAACTTGAACCTCATCTCGGAATTCACGCAGAGAAAGTCGGATACGGATTTGGCAATCGTAATACCGGGAGGTTTGGCGCCGTACGCATCACACTTGGCACGTTATTCGAAGAAGAATAAGAGAAGATAAAGAGGGGAAGCGCAAATTTGATGAAGGAACTTGCAAAGACATTCGATCCGAAAGAATTTGAACAGCGGATCTACGAGGACTGGGAGCGGGACGGAGATTTTCATGCTGAGGTAAATCCTTCAAAAAAACCGTTTACCATCGTCATGCCGCCGCCCAATATCACGGGGCAGCTGCATATGGGGCATGCTCTTGATCAGACTTTGCAGGATGTGCTGACGCGGTGGCGCAGGCTTCAGGGCTATTCGGCGCTGTGGCTGCCCGGTACCGACCACGCAAGCATCGCGACAGAAGTGCGCGTGGCCGACGAACTGCGCGAAACGGAAGGATTATCGAAGGAAGATCTTGGGCGCGGGGAATTTCTGAAACGGGTCTGGAAGTGGAAAGATATCTATGGCGGCAAGATCACTGAGCAGCAGCGCAGGCTTGGCGATTCGTGTGACTGGGAGCGCGAGCGCTTTACTATGGACGAAGGCTGTAACAAGGCCGTTGTTGAATTTTTTGTGCGTCTTTATGAAAAGGGATTGATTTACCGGGGCAGTCGGTTGATCAATTGGTGCCCTGACTGCGGGACCTCACTCTCGGATGCGGAGGTCGAGCACGAGGATTTGAACGGGAAGTACTGGTATATCAGGTATCCGGCGGCGGACGGCGGCGCGGGCATCACGGTGGCGACATCCCGGCCCGAGACGATGTTTGCGGATGTGGCTATCGCGGTGAGCCCTGAGGACGAACGCTATACGGATTGGATCGGAAAGTCGGTGCTCCTGCCTGTCACCGGACGCGAGATCCCGGTGATTGCGGATCCTTATCCGGATCCGGAAAAGGGGACGGGCGCTGTGAAGATCACGCCGGCTCACGACCCCAATGACTTTGAAGTGGGCGCGCGGCACGGTTTGGCGCAGCCGGTCTGCATAGACTTCGATGCGAAGATGACGGCTGAAGCCGGCAAGTACGAGGGACAGGACCGCTTTGCGTGCCGCAAGGCCTGGGTGGAGGAATTGGATGCGGCCGGCTATCTCGTGAAGACCGAGGACGTCGTGATCCCGACGGGCAAATGCTATCGCTGCGATACCATCGTGGAGCCCATGATCAGCGAGCAGTGGTTCGTGAAGATGGAAGAACTCGCAAAGCCGGCAATTGAGGCCGCGAAGCGCGGCGACTTGCGTCATGTGCCGGCGCGTTTTGAAAAGATTTATCTGCACTGGCTCGAGGAGATCCGCGACTGGTGTATCAGCCGCCAGCTCTGGTGGGGGCATCGTATACCGGCCTGGACCTGCGGGACATGCGGCGAGATCATCGTGGCGCGTGAGACGCCTGCGGCTTGCCCAAAATGCGGTGCGGCGGGCGCCGCGCTTTCGCAGGATGAGGACGTGCTCGACACGTGGTTTTCGTCGGCGCTCTGGCCGTTTTCAACGCTTGGCTGGCCCGAGGATACGCCGGACCTCAGGTATTTCTTCCCGACGAGCGTACTCGTGACGGGCTACGATATCATCTTTTTCTGGGTCGTGCGCATGGTCTTTTCTTCGCTTGAGATGATGGGCGAGCCTCCGTTTGAGACGGTCTTCGTTCACGGCTTGGTGCGCGACGAGCAGGGGCGCAAGATGAGCAAATCCCTTGGCAACGGCGTGGATCCGATCGAGGTCATCGATACCTACGGCGCGGATGCCCTGCGGTTTTTCCTGCTGAACGGGAGCGCCGCCGGCAACGATATGCGTTTCGTTTTGAAGAACGTCGAGTCGACGCGCAATTTCGCCAACAAGCTTTGGAACGCCTCGCGCTTTGTGTTGATGAATATTGGCAAGACAAAAGGGGACGGTTCAAAGACAAAAGGGGACGGTTCATACGTCTTGCGCGATGAGGATATGTGGATCTTGCGAACCACCGAGCAGGTGGCGGCGGAAGTCACAGACAATCTCGAAAAATACGAACTGTCCGTCGCGACGCAAAAGATACAGGAGCTGATCCGCGACGAATACTGTGACTGGTATATCGAATTGGTAAAGACCCGGCTCTACGGCGAGGATGAGGAGACCAAGGCGGTCTGCCGCGCCGTGCTCGTGCGCGTGCTGTCCGATTTGCTGCGGCTGCTCCACCCCTTCATGCCTTTCATCACGGAAGAGATTTGGTCCTACTTGGACAAGCCGAACAAGCTGATCAAAGACCGGTGGCCGGCGCCGGAGGGCTTTGCAGAGGATGCGGACTTTGCGGCAGCAGCCGGGCGTATCGAGACCACCAAGGAAATCGTCCGGGCCGTGCGCAATATCCGCGCCGAGGCGAACGCCCCGCAGTCGAAAAAACTGCCGATCCTGATCCTCTTCGATGAGGGGAAAACGCCCTCGCTCGGCGAGCATATCCGGTCTCTGGCCGGCGTATCGGACATCGGCGTCATCAAATCGGAAGCGGATCTCCCCGGCGATACCGTCTCGGCGATCCTCAAAGGCATGGCCTTGCATGTGCCGCTGGCCGACCTCGTGGACTTCGCCGCCGAGCGCGAAAAATTAGCGAAAGAGCGGGAGCGCCTGACCGGCGAGACTCAACGACTGAGCGCGAAATTAAACAATGAAGGTTTCACGGCAAAGGCCCCGGCCGCCGTCGTCGAGGCAGAGCGAGAAAAGCTTGCCGCCGCCGAAGAGGCCCTGACAAAGGTGACGGCCCGCGAAGCCGCCATTCGGGAGAAATAGCACGTGACGGAAAAACAAAACGCACAGGCGCGCATTCAGGGGTTTCAAAAATTCGGGAGCAAATTGGGGCTGGAGCGCATGGAAGCGCTTTGCGCGGCGCTCGGGCATCCTGAGGAACGGCTGCGCGTCATCCATGTCGCGGGCACGAACGGCAAGGGCTCGGTCTGCCGCTATGTATATGAAGTCTTGCGCGCGCACGGGCGCCGTGCCGGCATCTTCACGTCCCCTTACATCGGCGACTTTCGCGAGCGCATAGAGGCGGACGGTGAGCTGATTTCGGTGGCGGATCTGGAGCGCCTGACCGCACGGGTGGCCGAAGCTGCAGAGGCACTGACCCGGGAGACCGGCGATTCTCCGACGGAATTTGAGATCGTGACGACCATCGGACTTGCCTGGTTTGCCGAACAGAATCTCGATTTCGTCGTGCTCGAGGTCGGGCTTGGCGGGCGCGGCGATTCGACCAATATCGTCAAAAATCCGCTTGTATGCGTGATCACGCAGATTGCTCTCGACCATACGGAGCGGCTCGGCGAGACGGAAGAAGAGATCGCGGCCGAAAAGGCCGGCATCATCAAGCCCGGACGCCCCGTCGTTTCCGGAGCCGAAGGCGGCGCGGCGCGGGTCATCGCGAGGCGTGCCTACGCACTCAAGGCGCCATATATCGACGCGACGAAAACCCCGTACCATATCAAGAAGCGAATCTTGGGCGGCTATATTTTCGATGCCGTGATCAACGGGCGTCACTATGACGACATCGAACTTTCGATGACCGGCGCCCATCAGGTACGCAACGCGCTCACCGCGCTCTGCGCCCTCGAATGCCTGCGCGCGGAGAAGCTCCTGGCCATGGACGGCGAAGCGCTGCACCGTGGTATGAAGGCCGCGCGTCTCGACGCCCGTTTTCAGATTCACAGCGCGGACCCCCTTGTGATATTTGACGGCGCGCACAACCCGAACGGAGCCCGCGCCCTTGTGGATGCGCTGCAGGAATTGTTGCCAAAGAAACATATACTGTTCGTGCCTGCTATCCTCAGGGACAAGGCGGCCGACGAAATGATTGCCATTTTTGCGGAGGCAGCCGCTGCCTTTATCTCAACCAGATCCGCAAATGATCGCAGTCTCACCGCAGAAGAACTCGCCGAAAAGATCCGCGCCGCAGGAGGAAAACTCATAGCTGAAGAAAATTTGGCCGAAGATGCGTATAATAAAGCTATGAGTCAAGCTCATGACTATGATGCGGTAGTATTCGCGGGATCACTGTATATGATCGGCGAACTAACAGGTGAGGAAAGAGCGTAGAAAAAATGGAACGCGTATTATTGGTCTATAATCCGAACGCCGGCGCCGGCATCGTCACGATGCATCTCGATAAAGTCATCGGGGGTTTCGCGGACCGCGGCATTCTCGTCGTACCGTTTCGCCTCGGCGGGCTCGTGGATTTGGATCGGGCGCTGACGGAACTTCCGGTGCGTGAATACACGAAAATCCTGATTGCCGGCGGAGACGGAACCATCAATCTGGTCGTGAACGCTATGGTCAAACACGATATCCATCTGCCTATTGCGATCCTGCCCGCAGGGACCGCCAACGACCTGGCCTCGTTTCTCGGCATTCCGAATACGATCGATGAGATGATAGAGACGGCGTTAGACAGTCATTATACAAAATTGGACGTAGGCACGGCGGGGGCGCGTTGCTTTGTGAATGTGCTGGCTATCGGTATGCTTGTTGACATCAGCCAGAAAACCGATCCGGCCATCAAAAATACCCTCGGCCTTGGCGCATATTATCTGCGGGCGCTGACGGAGGTGCCGTTTGCCCGCGCGGCGCAGCTGCGCATCCGCAGCGCGGAAATGGATATTGATACAAAGGTCAGCGCCGTCATCGTCATGAACGGACGCTCGGCGGGCGGCTTCAAAAATGTGGCGCCGCTGTCCGAGGCGAGCGATGGTCTGCTCGATGTGATCGTGTTCAAAAAACTCATCCCGCCCGATCTGCTGCCCGTGCTCTTCGCCGTGATGACGGGGCATCATACGACGGACAAGCGAGTCGTCTATTTCAAGACGCCGCGCCTGCGCATAGAATCTACCGTGCCGGAAGTCAATACGGATGTTGACGGCGAGCGCGGCGATCCTCTGCCGCTCGACATCGGCGTCATCCCAAGCCGGCTGCTCGTCAATACCCCTGCTTGAAGACGCTGTGCGCAGGGAGTTGTGTCAAACAATCGTCGCTCTGTCCCGGAAATCGTGCAGGATCTCCAATATACCGAGGATCGTCTCCTCTGTTATTTGCGCGGGACGGAGGGACAGAATATTCAGCGTCAGTTCACAGGAATGCGCCGCGTCGATCCTCTCCCACCCGCATTGTTCTGTTTGTTCCACCAAATCAGCGCGTGTCATAGAAAAAAAACACAGCGCGTCTTCGATGCGGCAAACGCCTTTGATATGCCCCGGGATCATCCCCTCGTCCGAAAACATGGTTCCCAATAACAAGAACAGTCTCTTTAGCCTCTGTTCGATCTGTTCGCGGGACATCGTGCCGGCAAACTCGATTTTGCGCCGGAAGCCGAACGCAAAGATATTTTCCGCCAACTCTTCGCTCGGATGGTGATGATGATCTTCTCCGTCATGCATGGGTCACAACTCCTTCCTATTCGTGCAGAGCTCCTCAAAAAGTTCCTCACCGTCTCCGGAAAGTGCAGAAAAAGTTAGGATCGGATGTTTTGGCGCGACTTGCGCCACATCGTCCCTTACCGTTTCTGTTTCATGAGCCACATCCGTTTTGTTCAACAGGATCACGTCGGCGTCCTGGATCTGGTCTTCCATGAAGGCGGGTGCGGCGCGGCGCAAGCGCATCCAGCGCACCGCATCGATGATCGTCACCGCCGTGAGGGAATCATCCCCTTGCAAGAGACCGGCGATCTGCCCCTTGATGCCACTCAGCAGGGCGACGCCGCTCAGCTCGACAAACAGCCACCGAGGGGAGAGATCTTTCCTGATCGTCTGTATCGCGCGCAGCAGGCTGCCCGTGATTTGACAGCAGGCACACCCCCCAAGAAGCGAGGTAATTTTCACTTCTGCGAAGCCGCCAAGAAGCAAGTCGTCGACGCCGTTCGGACCAACTTCATTTTCGATCAGCGCCATGGATCCGGCATGGCGGCGCCGAATCACTTCGATAAGGCGGGAAATGACCGTCGTTTTCCCGGAACCGAGAAACCCGGCGAACAGGACGATATGCATCGGCTCATCCATGGCGATAGCGGAAGCGCAGCCGATCGTATTCTTCTTCCATTGGCTTAGGAAACGGGATCCATGGTCCGGGCAAATACAAACCGAGTACGGCAAAAATATAATTGCCGGCCGGCGCATAGTTGTCCATGCAGCGGCGAACCTCGGCGCGAAGCATTTCGTCATTGTCCTCCGTCCATGAATATTTTCCGAAACTATCGATCCCGCCGCGGAAAATCAACTGGTCATGATATTTCTGTTGGGCCAAGGCGATATCGTTGACGGGCTCTGCCGGATTCGTGATGCGTATGCCGCAATCCGCCAGATCCTGATAGATATCCTCACAAAACCCGCAGATATGATGTTCCGGGATCATCCCGCGATCGATAACTTCTTTGTAGAAGCGCATATAATGGGGCTTGATGAGCGTCCGGAACATATCCGCGGACAGGAATAGGTTTGTCTTGTGCGCGACGTCATCGAAACAACAGAAAATATCCGGATGAAAGTA
This sequence comes from Eubacteriales Family XIII. Incertae Sedis bacterium, assembly GCA_031261395.1. Lineage (GTDB taxonomy): Bacteria > Bacillota > Clostridia > Peptostreptococcales > Anaerovoracaceae > WRMW01. The sequence goes on along the minus strand of JAISJT010000017.1, from coordinate 41,535 downwards.
CTTGTCCACATGACGCAGGATGTCGAGCTTGTAATTCGTGACAGCGTCAAAAAATTCATAGCAGGCCTCCGGTTCTTCGTACAGGGCGATCAATGACCCCTCAAGCCCCATCAAAGACATGAGGCGCTGAAAGCAAAAGTTTTGACTGTCGAAGAGGATCATTTTTTCTTTGCGGTCGATATTTCTCTCGGCGGACTCCGCCAGACCCGCCCAATCAATGCACGACAGATCCGGAGGCCGAAAAGCTTCCTTCCATTTGGTCACATCCCGCAACAGGATCTCGCCGGGATCCGGCGTCGGGGCCAAAGCCGTTCCCTCCGTAACGAGCCAATTCACGCCGAAGACGTCGCGGCCGCCTTGAAAGCGTATCCCCTGCTCATTGATCGGATCCGGAATGATATCCACCGCGCGATGAGAGCAGGGCACCCATTCCGGGACTTTGTTGTCCAAGACCATTTGGTAGTTTTCGCGTTCCGTGATATCCGAAAAACTCATCTTCGCCTCCCTCTCCTGTCTCTTCCCTACATCCTGAAATTATCACAAGGGACGAAGTGGTGGGTACTCCCGATTGATTATACGGTTATAAATAGAAATTATAAAAGAGTAGTTTTCGCAGGGGGGTATAAGTTTTCTTTATATCTGTATAGTCAATCGGGAATACCAAACGCTTGAAGGGTTGTGATAAATTCACGATATGGCGAAGAGAAAGGAGAGTTTCCAATGGAGCCGAAATTCAGAATCAATTTGATTAAAGAGCAGATCCGCACGCTGCCGGAGCTGTGCACGGAAAGGGCGGAACTTCTCACGGAATCCTACAAGGAGACCGAAGGCGATCCGTATGTAATGAAACGCGCGAAGTCGCTCGCGAAACTCCTGACAAAAGGTACTGTCCAGATTCATGACGCCGAACTGATCGTCGGAAATGCATCCAGCAAACGCATGGGTGGATCGATGATCCCGGAAGTTGAATGGAGATGGTATCTGCAGGAATTCACTACGGATGCGGCCAAAGACCGGGCGACAGGGGAGCAGATCACGCCGCTGACAGAGGAAGAGAAAGAGAAGTTTCATTCGATCCTTTCCTGGTGGGAAGGACGATCGGTATGTGACAAATTTCTGGCAGAAGTTCCGGAAGACTATATGGAGGTTCGGGGCTTGGCCTGGGAGCAAGGCGGCGCGAACCCGATCGACGGCAAGCACATGTCGCACTGTATCCCGGGATACGAGCGCGCGATCGAAAACGGCATCGACGGGTTGATTGCGAAGGTCGACGAAAGTCTTTCCGCACTCGACCGCACTGATCCGGAATCGACCAAAAAAAAGATTTTCCTGAAGGCGACGCGCATTTCGCTGGAAGCGTCGATTGCCTATGCAAACCGATACGCAGATCTGGCGACGGAGCTGGCAAACGCCGAGAGCGATCCGAACCGCAAAGACGAGCTCGTGGAGATCGCCCGGATTTGCCGGAAAGTTCCGCAGCGCCCGGCGGAGACTTTCTACGAGGCTCTGCAGTCGCTCTGGTTCGTCTATCTCACCGTGATGCTGGAAGGGTATGGTCCGGGCATCGGCTTTGGACGTATGGATCAATACCTCTATCCTTATTACAAGAAAGATATCGAGGACGGTCGCCTCACCCGTGCAAAGGCGCGTGAACTGATCGCGCTCTTCTACCTCAAGATCAACGAGATGCTGATGCCGCAGCCGGTCACCAGCACGGGCAAATCCGGCGGTCAGGGGTCGATCACACTTTCGACGGTGGCGCTCGGCGGCTTTACCCCGGGAAGCACGCAGAATCTTGCGGAGGAACTGACCGACGTATTCTTGGATGCGGAAGAGGACGTCATGCTATGTGAGGACATCTCCTTCCGGATTTACAACACGATCTCCGATGCGCTGCTCATGAAGGCCGTCCGGCTGGCGATACTCGTCAAAGGAAAGATCAAATTTGTCGGGGATGACGTCGCGATCCTGCAGATGCTGAATGCGGGAAAAACGGTTGATGATGCGCGGAAATTTGCGTTGACGGCTTGCTTCCTTCACACGCTTCCCGGCATTTCTCATGATGTTGGCGCCGATTTCTGGAGTGCGCCGATGATGCTCGAACTTGCGCTGAACAACGGCGTGACGCGGCTTGGCGGCAAGAAGATCGGCGCAGAGACAGGTGACCCGCGAAACTTCAAGACCTACGAGGATCTGTGGGAAGCATACAAGACGCAGATGCGGTATCTGCTTCCGCGCAGCATCGAGGCAATCAACATCTATATGAGGTTGTTTGGCGAGATCGCGCCCTCTCCGTTCCAGTCCGCACTTTATGACGGATGCATCGAGAACGGGAAGGATGTTGTGGAAGGGGGTGCGCCATATTCGACGATCAATCTTTGGTGCGGCGGCATTCCAAGCGTCGGTGATTCGCTCGCTGCCGTCAAGAAGGCGGTGTTCGACGACAAGCGCCTGACGATGGACCAGGTATTGAATGCACTCGATAAGGATTTCGAAGGCGAAGATGAAGTGCTGTTCGTGCTGAAATCTGCTCCGAAATACGGCAACGACGATGATTATGCAGACCTGATCGTCAACGACGTTTTGGAATTCCTGTGTGATGAGATGGACAAATATACCGGACCGCACGGCCGCAAATATACGCTGGCAGGTTCGGGGGTGACGTCCAATGTGAGCCTCGGGCGGATCCTCGGTGCGACGCCGGACGGGCGCAAAGCCGGCGAGCCTTATTCGGAAGGCGGCATGTCGCCGTTCCAGGGGCGCAATGTCTCCGGTGCGACTTCGACGATTATGTCGACGGTCAAGCAGAACTTTGCGCGCGCGATCGGCGGTTCCGTCGTCAACATGAAGTTCAATCCGGAAAGTCTCGAAGAAGAAGAGAAGATCTGGAAGTTTGCTTTGCTGTTGAAGACCTACTGCCAGCTCGGCGGCGACATCATTCAGTTCAACATCATCAGTAACGAAATGCTGCGGGATGCGCAGGAGCACCCGGAGAACTATCGGGATCTGTTGGTACGTGTTGCAACGTATAGCGCGTATTTCGTCGGACTGCCGAAGACAGTGCAGGACGAGATCATTTCGAGGACGGTGATCGAGGGTGTGTAAAGGACTCGTCTTCCATATCATTCACGGTTCTTTCGTGGACGGGTACGGGATTCGCACCACGGTCTTTTTGAAAGGATGTCCGTTGCGCTGCTTGTGGTGCTGCAACCCGGAGGGGCAGCGCAGCATCCCGGAGCTCAAATACGAAGAAGAGCTATGCAACGGCTGCGGGCGGTGTCTTTCGCTGTGTCCTGTTGACGCGATCCGTATGGTTTCGGATGGCGATACAGCGCACGTAGTGATCGACCGGAAAATCTGCACGGATTGTCTGAAATGTATCGGTGGATGTTTTACGGGTGCGCTGGATCAATTCGGCAAATGGTACACCGTTGACGAGCTCTTTCGGATCGTGCGGAGCGACTTGCCTTTTTATCGGGCATCGAACGGCGGCGTCACGATCGGCGGCGGAGAAGCGAGCATGCAAGCGGAATTCACACGCGCGTTTATCCGGAAGTGCAGGGAAAACCGGATTCATACGGCGCTGGATACCTGCGGGTATACGCCGACGCCGGAGTCTTTCGCATGTATGGAGGAAGCGGATCTTTTGCTGTTTGACATCAAGGGACTCGACCCGGCTGCCCATCTCGCAAATACGGGCGTGAGCAACGACATGATCCTGGCCAATTTTAAGCGCATGGATGAGATCGGCAAGCCGATGATCGTGCGCTTCCCGCTGATCCATGGATACACGGAAACGGATGAATCGGTCGAAAGGATCGCGGATCTCATCGCAGGGATGCGGCATGTGGAGCGCGTGGACCTGATCGCACACCACGAATACGGCAAGAACAAATATCCGCAGCTTGGAATGGAATACACGATGGCGTCTCCGGAGTACACGGATGAACAGCTTCTGCGAATCAAACAGGAGTTTTCGCGCCGGGGCATCAAGGTGCAGCTTGGCGGATAAGCAGCGGGTATAGACCGGGAAGTAAGGCCCGGCAAGCTTGGAAGAATAGTTATTGGTAGTGAGAACAAAAGGAGGAGAAATCGATGAAGAAGAGGATACTGGTAATAGGATTGGCAATGTTGATGCTCGTGTTGACCGCTTGCGGCGGCGGTACATCCGCACCGCCGGCCGATAGCGGGACTGCGTCTTCCGGCAGTGACAGCACGGCGGCCGCGACCACACCCGCGTCGGACGAGGCGATTGAACTAAAATTTGTCGCGCCGGATACGGCCAATGGTACGGATATCATTTATTTTGATGCATGGCGCAAATTCCTGTACAACGAGAGCGGTGGCCGCCTGATCCTTACCGAGTACGGGAACGGCGCGCTTGTGCCGGCCGGTGAAGAACTTGCGGCGCTCCGTGACGGTCTTGCTGACATAGGGAAGATCGACTCCATGTGGGCAACGGGCGAGATCGAGTTGAATCAGGCGGTCTGTTTGCCGGATACCGTCGATTGGCCGGGCGCTTTGCAGTCTGCGGATATCCATATGCAGCTGTATGAAGAGTTCCCGGAACTGAAGGCGGAGTTTGAGAAGAATGGTGTGATGTTCCTGTTCCCTCACTACGGCGGTCCGACGCAACTACAGACTACCAAGAAGCCGGTTCATACGCTGGATGACCTCAAAGGACTCAACCAAATCGAGGTTGGTCCCTACGCGTCCGAGGCCGCGAAATTGCTTGGCATGAGCCCGCTTTCATTCCCGATTTCGGAAAATGCCGATGCCCTGATGAAAGGCGTTGCAGACGGGATCAGCCTCAATTACAACGCGGTAGGGAATTATTATTCGGACAGCATCAATTACTCGACGCTCTGCGGACTCGTGCAGCCCAGCACGAACTATACCTGCTTCAACCCCGAATCCTGGGCCAAGCTCCCGGCGGATATTCAGGCGCTGTTCCAGGGCGAAAATATCCGGAAAGCTTACACGGTCGCAAACTATCTCCGCGATAGGGGAGACATCGACGGCCGCGCGAAGCTTGCAGATAAATTTGAGAAGAACGGACTTCCGGAAGTTTATGTGCTGCCTGACGACGAACTCGCGAAATGGCGCGAAATCGTTTCACCGGTCAAGAACATATGGATCGACAGCGTGGGCGCGGATATCGGCAGTTCGATCCAGGCTCGTCTGACCGAGATACGCCCCGACCATGTGTGGACGGATGCGAAAGCCGCCGAAGCGGAAGCGATCATCGCGGAGTGGCAGGCATTGCCGTTGGATCTCCCCAACGCGATCGCCAATCCGTAAAAAGATTTTGCGGGCAACGGTACCTGTCAGGCGGACGCCGCCTGCCGGTTGCCGTTGCCTTTATCCGGGCCGGAAATGACGTCTGCTGCGGAAAGGAGCATGAGCCGTGTGGCAAAAATTTGATAGTAAAATCACGCGATTGATGGAATTGGTCGCGCTGTGGTGCGGAGGCGTCTTCCTCGTAATTGCGATCATGATGGCTGTCCATACCGTCGGACGCTACGGGTTTCACGCCCCGATCATGGGGCAGACGGAACTTGTGAGCGTGATGCAGCTTTGCGCGGTCGCGATTGGCGGATGGTTCATACAGAGCGAGTGCGGGCATATCGTAATCGGCGTGTTTGTGGACAAGATGTCCCCCAAGCGGCAAGCGCTGGTTGATTTCTTCACCTATATACTCTGTCTCGTGTTTTACGTTCTCGCGGCGTGGCAGACTTTCATAGTCGCGGGACAGCAGATAGAATCCGGACGGTACACACTGACGCTGCACATCCCGCATGGGCCGTTCTATCTCGTGTTGGGGATCGGTTGGGTCTTGTTCGCTTTTGCCACGATACTCAACCTGATCCGGTTCGCCAAAACGATGCGGGAGAAAGGAGGTGCAGTGAAATGATTACGGTCATCGTCATCGGCATCGTTGCCGTTTTCGCGCTGCTCGTGCTGCGCATGCCTGCGGCAATCGCGTTCGGTTTGGTCGGTTTTCTTGGAATATGCTATTTGGAAGGCTTTCATCGCGGTTTTGTCGCGCTCTATACGGTTCCGTATTCACAGATGAGCAACTACATCTGGGCGACGCTGCCCCTCTATATCCTTTTCGGGGATATGGCGGCAGGTACGCGGTTCACGGACGACTTTTTCTCCGGTGCGCGCACCTGGCTGGGACATTTGCGCGGCGGTCTGCTGCATGCGGTCATTGTTGGCAACGCTGCGTTCGGAGCCTGCTGCGGCGTCTCGATCGCTGCCGCCACGTCCTTTACTGCAATCAGTTTGCCGGAAACCAGAAAATACAACTACAATGACGCAACGGTGCTTGGGTCGATCTGCGGCAGTTCGACGCTGTCTATGCTGATCCCGCCGAGCGCAGGCCTGATCATGTTCGGCTGTCTGACGCAGACGTCGATCAGTGAACTCTTCATCGGCGGCATTGTTCCGGGGCTTATCCAGATGGTCCTATTCATGGTCGCTGCCTGGTATATCGCCGTTCGGCGCCCGAAAGATATCCCGCTCGCGCCGAAGGCCACGTCGGCGGAACGACGCGCCGGGACAGTGAAGATGCTGTATTTGGTCATCATTTTCGTTGTCATCATCGGAGGTCTGTATCTGGGGATCTTCACGCCGACGGAGGGCGCCGGGATCGGCGTCGTGGTCGTCCTGATTCTCGGAGCGTTCAAACGTCGCTTGTCCTGGGAAGGGATCCGGGGCGCATTGATGACGACCATCCGGCTGGCGGTCTCGATTTTTCTCTTGCTCGCAGGCACGATGATCTTCAACTCGTTCCTCGCGCTCACGGGCGTCGGCACGATGCTGAGCGCTTGGATCGGCAGGGTCACAACGACGCCGGAGGGATTTCTGATTCTCGTTTCGATCGTCATGATCATCCTGGGAATGTTCATCGACGTCGCGCCGCTGACGATGCTGTTGGTGCCGTTGCTTTTCCCGATCTCACAGAATTTCGGCGTCGATCCTATCCAGTTTGGCGTGCTGTTCACGCTGCTTTGCAGCTTTGGAACGATCACCCCGCCGTTTGGAATCGTGACTTTCACGGTCGCGCGTATGGTGCCGGATGTCAATGCAAACGCCATCTTCAAAGCGACATTTCCGTATCTCGTCATGATGGCGGTCTTGGTAATCATGTTGATCTTTTTGCCGCAGGCGTCAGTCGCCTTGGTTGAAAGCATGCGTACGTATTGACGTGCGATGGAATCGTCACGGAGAAAGGAAAGGCTATAGAATCGGATGAGAATGCGCATATTGGGACAGACAGGTCTTGAAGTCTCGGAGTTGTGCCTGGGGACCGGTACTTTCGGGGGCAAGGGTATCTACAAACGGAGCGGCGAAGTTACACAGAACGGTGCGAACGAAATCGTCGCGATGGCAATGGACGCCGGAATCAATTTTTTCGATACGGCGGAGATCTATTCGGAGGGACTCGCCGAGGAGATCCTTGGCAGTGCGCTTGCCGGCAGGCGCAAGGATGCCATTCTGATCACGAAGGTTGCGCCGGACTATGCATGCGAGGCTGCGAAGGGCGGCGGGCTTTCCCGAAAAAGGATCATCGATGGCTGTGAGCGGAGTCTGAAGCGCTTGCGTACCGATTATATCGACGTGTACGAGATCCATGTGTTTGATCCGGAGACGCCGCTTGAAGAAACGATAGATGCGCTGGATTCGCTCGTGCGCCAAGGGAAGGTGCGCTATACGGGGTGCTCAAACTTTTCGGGCTGGCAAATTATGAAGAGCCTGGCGGTATCGGATGCGCACGAATGGGCCAGATTCCGGACGCTGGAGGCGAAATACTCTCTGATGACGCGTGAATTAGAGAACGAGCTCATCCCGGTCTGTCTGGACCAAGGAGTCGGGATCGTCGTATTTAGCCCCTTGTACGGGGGCTTCCTGAGCGGGAAATACGCCCGCGATTTGGAGTGGCCGGTCGGGACGCGTTTCCCCTCCGCAAGCGACACGGGAAGATATCCTTTGGTGCAGGAAAAACTGTTCACGGTTGTGGACGAGTTGCGGCGGATCGCGGTCTCCCGGGAAACCACGGTCCCCCATGTCGCGCTGAATTACTTGTTGCGAAAGCCGGGCGTGAGCTCGCTGATCATAGGCGTTCGGGACACGCGCCAACTCGCGGACAATTTAAATGCGACGGATTGGGAGCTAACTCCGGATGAGGTTGCAGCATTGGATCGTGTCAGTGAACCACCGGGGCTTTATCCATATTCCGATCAGAAAATCCGCTTGAACACCAAAACCTGATAACACGAGGAGTTGAACATGTCAGAACCGATTTACAAAACATTGAGTCCGTGGGCGCGGGTCGACGATCCGATGACACAGCCGCTCGCCCCCAGGCTTGATACGCTGGAAGGAAAGACGATCGGGATGTTCTCGAATTTCAAGGGGCATTCGGAAACGATTCTCCGCGAAATCGCAGCGGGGCTATTTGCACGCTATCCGAGCGTGAGCTTTTCGTATTTTCAATATCCTGTCGAGACAACGGATATCGTAGATGATGAGGCGTATTTTCCTGCCTTCCGGGCATGGGCCGAGAGCGTGGATGGAATCATCTCCGGCTATGGAGATGACGGGTCGGGTTCCCTGTTCCTCGCGATGTGTACTTGTGCGGCGGAGAAAATGGGAAAGCCGTCGGTCATGTTATCCAAGGAAGATTTGCGCCCCGGCGCGCAGCGCGGAGCATCTGCACGGTTGATGCCGGAGCTCCGTTTCTCCTGCATTGAGTTGATGGATATGTCGGTGCTCCCGCAGATCGGACGCAAGGAGATCGACGAGTGGATCGTGCCCGTGATCACGCCGGTGATCGGAGAGATCGCTGACGCCTTGACCAGACCGTTGAATCAAAAGGAGAAAACCTCCGTTCGCAGGGATGGAAACGCCGCAGCGGACTTGGAATTTGAGGGTGATTTCGGCGCGGTGAACGATTTTTACTACGGGTGCGGCTGGACGAACGGCGCGCCGATTGCACCGCCGACACGCGAAGCTGTGGCGGAGATGCTTCGCGCGACGGATCTTCCTCCGGATCATGTCGTTGCGAAGCTGCCTCCGATGCGCGGCATCGCAACGGTGGAGAAAATCGCAGTGAACGCTGTGATGGCGGGTTGTTTGCCGGTTCATTTCCCGGTCGTGCTTGCGCTCGTGGAGGCGATGGCGGATCCGGCCATGCAGCTGGTTGGCTGGTCGTGTAGTGTCGCGGGGTTCGCGCCGGTGATCGTTGTAAACGGACCGGTCGCACGTCAGTTGGGGATCAATTGCGGATCGAACATCCTGGCTCCCTATTTCCGCTCGAATGTTGTGATCGCGCGGGCATTTGCTTTTCTTATGATGAATATCGCGGGCGTCCGTCCCTCTTTCGAAGACAATGCGTACACGGGCCACGAGGCGCGGTTTGGTATATGCTTCGCGGAGGACGAGGAGAACTCCCCGTGGGAGCCGTATCACAAGGGTATCGGATTTGCCGGCAGCGATTCGGCGGTCACGCTTGTCTGGTATCAAAACCGGCAGATCATAAAAGCGCCAAAGGACCATGCAGCGTTGCTGAAAGCGATGTGCAAACCGGAGGACGTTGGATACAATCCGGGCTGCACCTTCGTCATCTCGGCGACAGCTGCCGGCGTGCTCGCCGATGCAGGATTCACGAGGGACGATGTGCGAAATTACATCTGTGAATACTCGAGGAAACCGTCTTCGTCAATCCCGATCCGGTGGCTAAAGGATAACAACCACCTGCCGGACGGATTCATGCTGCCGCTTGACGACGCCTGTTCGTGCAGGCAATACTGGAATACGGATCACCTGCAGGTGTTCGTGGCCGGGGGCGATAACAACTACCGGGGCGTTGCCCTGATCGGCGGCGGAGATCACGGCGGACCGACACATGGAAAGATATCGATCCCCAAACAATGGGATGCATTGCTGGAGGAATACGGAGGCAGGATTGCCACACCGCGATTCGTGAACTATTGACACATAGCGGTAAGATGGAGGCATGAATCCGTGTTTTCGCGAAATGAGGTGATGCTATGCGTCTGGAACAACTGAACTATCTCGTCGCGGTCGCACAGTGCGGCTCGATCAACAAGGCCGCAGAAAAGCTGTATGTGACCCAGCCCGCGATCAGCGCAGCGATCAAAATGCTGGAGGACGAGATCCAAGTCCCGCTTCTGACGCGGACACGCAACGGCGTGACCCCAACTGCGCACGGGGAACGGGTGATTGCAGATGCGGAAAAACTTCTGGGCATCATGAATTCCTGGACGAATCTTGCGAACGCCGAATCAGAGCGGATCGTGATCACGATCGACTTCTCGGGTCCCTCCAGCGACGTTCCGCTCTTCAATTTTTATTTCAAAATGAAAGAACTTCATCCGCACATCGAGATCCGGCTCAATTTCTACAACAAACCTTTGCTTGAGATGGACTCGGACGCTGCGATCATCCATGCCTGCTCGGCGAACAAATTGGGCGAAGCGCTTTCTTGCGGCCGGAAGAATTACCGGGTGGCGTGTCTTTATGAAGACAAATATTCGCTGTATATGAGTCCGGACAATGCGCTCGCGGAGCTGCCGATCGTAAAATTGGACGATCTTCGCGGCAAAGTCATTGCGGCACGCTCGCACCCGAGTTATTTTCCCTACCATGCGATGCTGCGGGATCTGTCCTGCAAGATGATTTTTCTCGGCGACGAGACGATCGTTTTCAATGCGGTGACAGACGGGTATGCAATCGCGCTCCTGCCGATGAGTCTGGCACAGAAAAATGCACATGTCGAGGCGCAGCGCTTGGTTTGCAAAAATATTGAAGACGTCAATTTTCCGTTCTATCATTACCTGCTCTCGCCGCTGGATCGTATTTTGACAACGGATGAGCGAATTCTTTACAACTATTTGAAACTGCATTACAAAGAATTGATTTCATGAAAGGAGTGGGATTGCCATGAGGGTCTTGCTGAAAAACGTGCATTTGCTGGATGCGGAACGGGAGTATATGCCGGCGGACGTTTTGGTGGACGGAGAAGATATCGCCGCGACAGGAGCGGATCTCGCGAGCGGGGACGCCGAGGTGGTCGATCTGTCCGGATATACGCTGATGCCGGGATTTTTTGATGCGCATATGCATGCGGCGCGGCGCGGGCGGGACAATGAAGACATGCTGCGGGCGTATGCCCGCAATGGCGTCTGCGCGGTGGCCGATCTGGGGATCACGGGCGTCGGAACATTGGAGCACCATATGGAATTTCTGCGTGGTCTATACACACCCGAATACCCCTATATCACCTCGGCGGGCCGGTTCGTGGATGTGCCGGAAGGCTATGGCATGGGTCCTGAGGCCGGTATGGCGTGGGGGATCCAAGTGGAGTGTGCGGAGGACATCAGGGCCGCCGTGGAATACTTGGCGCAGGGCGGCGCGAACGGCGTCAAGACCGGTATTTCGGACGGCATCGTGGGAACGATCCGTGCCGCGATGGACCGGGATATGATGACCTTGTTGGCGGATGAGGCGCGGCGGCGCGGGCTTTGGAGCGCGGCGCATATCGGTCGCGTCAAAGATTTGCGGACGGTCGTGGAATGCGGGATCGATCAGGCGGCTCACACGCCGGGGGATGAAGAGATGGATGACGAACTGGTCGCCCTGATGGTGACACGTAGCATTCCGATGACGACGACAATGGGAGATATGACGGGGACGCATCCGATGAATATCCCCCCATCATACGGTACGCTAAAGGTCTTCAATGAACACCGCAGAATCATGCAGAAGAATCTGAAAAAATTCTATGATGCGGGAGGGACTATTCTGATCGGAACCGATCTCGCGAAAAGCGATGATTTCGAGGAGGATGCAGTCATTCCGTATTTTGAACTTGCACAGCTATTGGACGCCGGTATCCCAATGCGCGACGCGATCCGCTGCGGGACGTCCAACCCCGCAAAGGTGTTCGGGTTCGAGCGGCTCGGTCTGGTTGAGCCTGGGATGAAAGCGTGTATGATTGCCTTCCCCGGCGCACTCGACGACGCATTCAAGGCGCTCGATCATCCGCCGTTCGTAATCAACCGGGGGCAGATTCTGACCGAGCCGGCTGCTCGTTAATACACCTACTTGAAGACGATTTTTGAGGTCCACTGTCCTACGAAGTAAATGATTAGAGGAATGAGCCAGGCGACATACTTGACTCCCGGAACGAACCCAAGGATGGCCGCGCCGAAATATGCGATCAAAATCATGTATCTCGCGTCGAGCCCGCCAATTTTCGATACCGACGGCTGAAAGATTTGTCCGTTCATAATGTTACCTCCTTAATAAAATAATAAAATAATAATTGCCTGCGGCGTACCAAAACACGCCTGTTTATATCCAGTTTACGCCGTATGCATTTCAGTGTCAAACGGCATCGTTTGGCGGCGGCCATATGGTATACTATATATTCGTGTAATAATACTTGTTGACGAAAGAAAAGATGATCAATCAGAAGAAAGTTTTCAGCGGTTTTGACGGGCTTGATGCGGCCTTGGACAATATCCGGTACGGGGACAATGTCGTGTGGCAGATCTCCGATATCCGGGCGTATTCTTTTTTTGTCCTTCCTTTTGCCGAGCGCGCTGTACGTGACGGAAAGCATGTTGTTTATTTTCGTTTTGACAGCGGCATTGCGCCTCGGCGTGAGCCTTGGTTTGTCTGCCCTGAAGCGCCCGGATTTGAGATTCATGACATCGATATCTCGCTGGGCTTTGAAACGACGGTGATGGAAATACAGGACGTCATCGAAAACGGCGGCCAGGAGGCGCACTATGTCTTTGACAGCATGACCGATCTGCAGCAGGAATGGATCGCGGATTTTATGATCGCCAATTTCTTTGTCGTTACGGCGCCGGAAATCGCAAAGACAAATTCCGTCGCGTATTTTGCCTATATGCGGAGTCAGCATTCGATCGAAACCACCTCGCGCATCCGCGAAACGGCGAGCGTGCTGGTCGATGTCGTACATACGGACACGCGCATGTATGTGCAGCCGGCGAAGGTCCTCGAACGCTATTTGCCGACGATTTTTCTGCCGCATGCAGTCAGTATCGACGACCCGCAGGTCATTCGGCCGATCACAAACGGCATTGAGCTGTCGGAATACTTTGCGCTCGTCGGGAAGTACGGCGATATGGATTCCGTACAGACCCTCGACAACTGGGAACGCTTCTTTATGGAAAAAAAGACGGCGGCAAGCGGCGAAAACACGGAGGATCTCCGCGCTCTTTGCCGGCTCGTCTTCGTCCCGGACGACAAGATCCTCGATATAGCACAGGCCAATATCACGCTCGGGGATATCCTCCAGGTCAAGGCCCGCATGATCGGCGTCGGCTCGATCGGAGGGAAGGCGACGGGCATGATACTCTCACGGCTCATCGTGCAGAAACAGCTGCCCGAGGTCGCGAAAGTGCTCGAGCCTCACGATAGTTATTATATCTGCGCAAACCTCTACTATACTTTTCTGGTCAAGAACAATTGCTGGGGTCTGAAGATCAAACAGCGCAAGACGAAGGGCTACTTTGCGATCGCGGAGATCCTGAAAGAGAAGATACTTGAGGGAACGTTTTCGGACAATATCCGTGAACAATTTCGCCACATGCTGGCGTATTACGGACAAAGCCCCATCATAGTCCGCTCGTCATCTATGCTGGAGGACAGCTTCGGCAATGCCTTTGCGGGCAAATACGAATCTGTTTTTTGCGTCAACAAGGGTACGCCGGAGGAACGGCTCGTGGCCTTTGAGAACGCCGTGCGGCAGGTCTATGCCAGCACGATGGACGAGTCCGTGCTCGAATACCGCCTGCTGCGCGGACTCACGGGCGCGGATGAGCAGATGGCTCTATTGGTGCAGCGTGTATCGGGATCCCTGTTCAAGGATCTCTATATGCCGGCGGCGGCAGGCGTCGCATTTTCATATAATCAATACCGCTGGGATGCGGGGATCGATCCTGAGGCCGGCGTCATTCGTATCGTCATGGGACTTGGCACGCGGGCGGTCGATCGAACAGACGTGGACTATCCGCGAATCGCGGCGCTGGACCGACCGGAAAACCGTGCGATGAAAAGCGAATTTGCCAGCGATTTTTCGCAGAGAAAAGTCGACGTGCTCGACCTCACAGTGAACGCACATCGGTCGCTGCCGATCGAAGAGGTCACGCTGCGTATGAGCGATTGGTTCCGGAAGATCATGGTCGCGCACGATACCCGGCGCGAGCAGGAACTAAAAAAATACGGCATCGAGAAAGAAATCCTATATACTACCTGTGACGGGATCCTGACATACGGCGATTTTTTGAGCGATATGCGCGCGATCATGAAGACGGTCGAACAGGTCTACAAGTATCCTGTCGATATCGAGTTCGCGGTCAATATCTCGCAGGACGGGCGCTTTGTCATCAACCTGCTGCAGTGCAGGCCGCTGCAGGTCGGCGGCTCGGGGATCCGCGTGAGCCTGCCGGAGGTGGCGGACGCGCAGACGTTTTTCCGCTTGAACGGCGGCACGATGGGAGGCGCGTATTACTCGGAGATCGACATAGTCCTCCGTGTCGACCCGAAGGCATATTACGAATGTTCCTACAATTTGAAACCGGGCATCGCTCGTTTGATGGGGCAGGTGAATCAGTATTTTCGGGGTGAGGGGAAGACGATCCTGCTGCTTGTGCCTGGGCGGCTGGGAACCACATCGCCGGAGCTCGGCGTGCCGGTGCGCTTTGCCGAGATCAGCAATGTGAGCATCGCGTGCGAGGTGAGCTACGAGGGGGCGGGCTATCTGCCCGAGCTGTCCTACGGCAGTCATTTCTTTCAGGACCTCGTCGAAGCGGATGTTTTCTATGCGGCGATTTTTGAGAATAAAGAGACGACGGAATACTACGATCCGGACTTTTTCGGCGGCGAGCCAAACCTGCTTCGCATGGCTGTGCCCGAGGCGCCGGAAGGCGCGGAAAATACGGTTTTTGTGTACGATATGACAGGGAAGGGTTTGCGTATCGTGTCGGAGATCGCCAGCGGCCGAACGGTCTGCGGTTACTTTACGGCGGTGTAGGTAAGGAGAAAATTTGTGAAGAACGGAGGGAACAAATAGAATGCGAATCATACTGGACGGTATGGGGGGAGACAATGCGCCGAAAGAGATCGTCGAAGGCGCCGCCATCACTTCGAAACTCACTCCGCATGAGATCTGCATAGTCGGCGATGAAGAGATCATCAAGCGTGAGCTATCGAATCACGAGCACGAAACGAAAAATATCAGCATCGTGCATGCCTCCGAGGTCATCACGAATGAAGACAAACCGGTTCAGGCCATCCGCACGAAAAAAGACTCTTCTCTGGTGAAGGGGCTGATGCTCGTGAAAAACGGCGAAGGCGATATGCTGCTATCGGCGGGAAACAGCGGCGCGATCATGACGGGTAGTCTGCTCTTGCTCGGACGCCTCGGCCCTATCGGCCGGCCCGCTCTGGGTGCGCTCTATCCGATGATCGGCAAAGACTCTATAGGACTCTTGCTCGACGCAGGCGCCAACACCGAATACAAATCACGAGATCTGCTCAACTTCGCCGCCATGGGCAGCGTATACGCGGAAAAAGTTCTCGGGATAGGCAGCCCCGCAGTCGGCCTGGTCAACGTGGGGACGGAACCGGGCAAAGGCCCCCAGGCGCACAAAGAGGCCTATCAAATGCTGGAAAAATCAAAAGGGCTGGGGATCAATTTCATCGGCAATATTGAAGGACGCGACGTACCGTCAGGCATCGCGGACGTCGTCGTTTGCGACGGGATGACGGGCAATGTGCTCCTCAAACTGACCGAAGGTCTCGGCTTTGGCATCCTCGGCCTGATGTCACAATATTTCACAAGCAGCGCCCGCGCCAAAATCGGTGCACTGCTGCTCAAGCCTCAACTCCGGGAAATGAAAAAGGTCTTCAACTATAATGCCTACGGCGGCGCGCCCATCCTCGGCGTCACCCACCCCGTGATCAAGATCCATGGCGCTTCGACACACGGCGCCGTGCGCAGCGGTATCCTGAAGGCGCTACCTTTCGTGGAAAATGACGTTATCGCCGCGATTACAGAAGAAATCCAAAAATTAAGTGAAATCAATGCAGAGGACTGAAACGCTTTTGGAAATACAGGGCCTTTTGGGGTATGATTTTGAGGATCGATCCCTGCTTGCGCTGGCATTGACACATTCGTCATATACGAATGAAATCGGAGGCCGGCACGCGGATTCCAACGAACGGCTCGAGTTTTTGGGAGATGCGGTTACCGGGATGGGGGTCACGGCTATGATCTTCGACCGTTTTCCCGAACTCGCCGAAGGGCGGATGAGTGCGATGCGCGCCAATCTGGTGAAATCGGACAGCCTTGCCGAGATTGCAAGGAGCCTCGGACTTGGCGCGGGCCTAAAGTTCGGCGTCGGCGCAGATAAGACGGGCATACGCGAAAATATCTCTGTACTCGAAGACGCTTTCGAAGCCGTTATGGGTGCGGTCTATATAGATGGCGGCGCACCGGCCGTCAAACCGGTGATCCAAAGACTCTTTTCGGACCGGCTGGAAAAACTGGCAAGGACACTTGAAAGCGGGAGCAGCATCGATGACTTCAAGACGATGCTGCAGATCGAGATCCAGAGGAGTGGTGTGGCGGATATCCACTATGAGATGACGTCGGAAAGCGGACCGGATCACGACAAATTGTTTCACGTCACCGTACGCGTAGGGGAAAAAATACTCGGAAATGGTGCGGGCAGGACAAAGAAGGAAGCGGAAAAAATGGCAGCGAAGATGGCTTTGGAGGAATTAGGGTGTATTTAAAACGAATAGAGATTCAGGGATTCAAGAGTTTTGCGGATCCCATGTCGATCGATTTTCGGCAGGGCGTCACCTGTATCGTGGGACCCAACGGCAGCGGGAAGAGCAATATCTCGGATGCGATGCGCTGGGTGCTCGGCGAGCAGAGTGCGAAAACGCTGCGCGGCGGCAAGATGGAAGAAATCATTTTTGCCGGCACCGATACCAGGCGTCCAAAGGGGATGGCCGAAGTGACACTCGTGCTCGACAACAGTCAGGGCGGACTGGATATCGATTATTCGGAAGTTGCCATCACGCGCCGCTTGTTTCGCAGCGGCGAGAGCGAGTACTTTATCAACGGAAATCAATGCCGTCTGCGCGACATCCGTGAACTTATCATGGATACGGGCCTCGGTGTGGACGGATACAGTTTCATCGGACAGGGGCGTGTCGAAAAGATCGTCAGCGACAAGCCTGAGTCGCGCCGCGAAGTTTTTGAAGAGGCTGCGGGCATCATCAAATACAAGAGCAAACGGGCCGAGGCCGAACGCAGATTGGAAAGCGCCGGCGTCAATCTCGATCGCTTGAGCGATATCATCTTTGACATTGAATCGCGCATCGACGGGCTGCGGGAAGAAAGCTCAAAGGCAAAAGAATACGCCGAATTGTCGAAGCGATACAGGGAACTCGAGATCAATATCACACTGAAAAACATCGACAATCTGCAGAGCAAAAACACCGAGCTCGCAGACCAGTTTGAAGAGGCCGGAAAGGCGCTGGAAAACCTGCGCGGCGAGAAGGCTGAGGCCGAAGCAAAGCTGTCGGCGCTGCGTGCGCAGGATCTGTCGCTCGAAGAAAAGGCAAATGCGGTCAGGGAGAAAATCACCGACAAGGTGACAAGATCCATGAGCATTGAGAACGAGGCGGCGGTCTCGGAGGAGCGGCAGAAGGGAATAGAGCGCGATCGCGCACGTCTGACCGAAGAGATAGCAGACTATGAACGCCGCCTTGCGCAGCGGGAGAAGGAGTTCACCGAAGTCACCGCACAGTATGCGGGGCTTGGAGAAAAATTGGACGCACTTGACGCCGAACTCGCCCGCGTCCTTGCGGCGGCGGCGGAGAAAGAATCCGCCTGCGCGACACAATCCGTTCAGGTCGATGAGCTCCGCACGGGGATGTTTGAACTCGCGCGTGAGAGGTCTGCGAAAGAAGCGGAACTCTCTTCGGCGGAAGCTCTCGCGTCGAGTTTTGATGATACGGAAGACCAGGTACGGCTTGCGCAAACGCGCGGCGCGGAAGAACGGCTTTTTCTCGAACAGGCCTGCACGGAAACGCGCGCTGCGGTAGAAGCCAATTTGCTTGAGACCGAAGCCCTGCGAAAAGAAGGCGAGACTCTGCGCGCCCGGAGCGATGCGGCGGCGAAGAATGCCTCGGATATGCGCCTCGTGGCCGAAAGCGTACACCTCGAATCCGAAAAGAAGTCCTCGCGCATGAAGACCATCGAGGAGATGGAAAGCAATTATGAAGGCTACGCCGCCGGTGTGCGTTTCCTGATGACTCAGAAGCCGCGCGGGATTCGCGGCGTCGTCGCGGAATTGATGAAGGCCGAGGCGGGCTATGAAACGGCTATCGAGATGGCGCTCGGTCCGGCGCTTCAGCATATCATCTGCGAAACCGATGACGATGCAAAAGCGGCTATCAATGTTTTGAAGGAAAACAAGGCGGGCCGGTTGACTTTCCTGCCTATCGGTACGATACGCGCGCGCGAAGTCTATTCGGACAAAGGCATCGAAAGCGCAAAGGGTTTCCTCGGCTATGCGGAAGACCGGATCAGCTCAGGCAAAGAATACGGTGAGATCTTTGGCTATTTGCTCGGAAAGACGGCGATAGCCGAAACCCTTGACGATGCAGTGGCAATGTCCAAGAAGGGGCAGGAGGGCTACCGCATAGTCACCCTTGCCGGTGAGATCGTGAACTCGGCCGGCGCGCTTACGGGCGGAGCGTACCGCAACAGATCGGCCAACTTGCTCGAGCGCCGAAATGAGATTGATACCTTGCGGGCGGAGGTCGCGGCGCTGGAAGAAAAGAGCGCAGATCTGATAAATTCCCTTGAGGATTTCGCGGCGGAAAGTACGCGCCTGCTCGCCTCGATTCGTGAAAACGATCAGAGCCGCAGGGAAAAGGAACTGCAGTCCGTGCGCGCCGAAGAAGAGCTAAAATCCTTGGAATACCGGCTCAAAGAAAGCGAGCGGCGCCGGGAGGCAGGGGATGCGGAACTGGCGGATATCGCAAAAGACCGCGAGAGCAGCAGCGGGATGATAGAGACGCTTCGCCGGGATATCAAAAGCCTGACACAGAAAATAGAAGAGTCCGGCGCGGGGATAGAAGCCGGGATGGAAAGCCTTGCGGCGGCGAAGATCGAGGCGGGCGCCGCCGGTGAAGCCGCAACTCAGGCGCGTCTGAAAGCGGCCGAGGCCGGACGGGACAAAGAAAATGCGGATGCTGTGATCGATACGCACCGGCGCGGGTTTGAGGAAGTGAAAGAAGGTCTTGCCGAACGCCGTGAGGCGCTTTTGGGACTTTCGGACGGAGCAGGGCGTCTGACCGGGGAAGCGGCCAATGCCGAGATGGCGGCTCTGAAAGAAGACAGGGTCTTGCTCGAGGCCGAGCTCGAACGTATTCTTGCCGAACGCCGTGAGACGCGCATGGGTATCGATGAAAAAGAACTGAGCCTGAGCCGTGCCGAAGAAAAGATCGAAGCGCGCGCCTCTACGAAAAACGGCATGGAAGTCGAACTCGGCAAACAGGAAACGCGGCTTCAGACCTGGAAGGAAAAACTCTTCGAAGAATTCGAACTTTCCTATGTCCATGCACTTGAATTCCGCAAGCCGGATTTTGTCATGAGTCAGGGTATCAAGGAAAACCGCGAAGTCAAGGATCGCCTCCGCGAGATCGGAGACGTCAATCCGGGCTCGATTCGCGAATACGAGGAGACGAGTGAACGCTATACCTTCCTGACGGCTCAGCGAGACGACGTGCTGGCCTCGATGAAGGACTTCCGCGATATCGTGACGGATATGGACAAGATCAGCAAGGAAAAATTCCGCGAGACTTTTGACAAAGTTGCCGAGACCTTTAGTGAAACCTTCACGCTGCTCTTTGGCGGCGGCACCGGGCATGTCTTGCTTGAAGATGAAAACGATCCGCTTGAGTGCGGCATCGATATCAAGATCAGGCCGCCCGGCAAGGGCAGCCTCGCGAGCATCGACAGTTATAGCGGCGGCGAAAAGTCCATGATCGCGATCGCCTTGCTCTTTTCGATTTTGAAGGCGAAGCCGACGCCGTTTTGCATCCTCGACGAAATCGACGCCGCTTTGGATGAAACGAACATCCATCGCTTTGCCGACTATGTCGCGAAGTTTGAGGACACGCAGTTTGCCCTTGTGACCCATCAGCACGCCACGATGGAATATGCCGACGCGCTCTTTGGCGTAACGATGCAGGAGCAGGGCGTCACCACGGTCCTTTCGCTGCTGCTCGGCGAAAAAGAGACGGAAGAATTTGCGGAGAAACTTGCATAATGGAATTTGAAACACAAAAAAAAGGCTTCTTTGGCAGGCTGGCGCAGCGTATCGGCGACGCCGTACTCATGCGGCCCAAGGTCGATGACGCCTTTTTAGATGAACTCGAGGAAATCCTTATCACGAGCGATATCGGTATGGACACCTCGATCCGCATCGTTGCTGAACTGCGCGAAGCGGTGCGCATGGAGCGGATAGAAGAGACGTCCGAGGTCGAGGCGAAGCTCCGAGGGATCATCGCCGGTATCGTCGACAAGGGAGACCGGCTGCGCATTAGCGAGGCCTATCCCATCGCCATCTTGATGATCGGGGTCAACGGCGGCGGCAAGACGACAACCATCGCCAAGATAGCCAAACGCTACGTAGATGAAGGAAAGCATGTTCTGATCGCGGCGGCCGATACCTTCCGGGCGGCGGCGGCAGAGCAACTCGCGGTCTGGGCTGACCGCATCGGCGTAGACATCGTGCGGCACCAGGAAGGCGCCGATCCGTCGGCGGTCATCTTCGACGCCGTGCAGGCTGCCAAGGCGCGCAATGTCGATGTCCTCATCTGCGACACGGCCGGCCGCCTGCAAAACAAACGAAACCTCATGACGGAGCTCGAAAAGATGAACAAGGTCGTGCGCAAGGCCTATGAGGAGGATCAGACCGAAGTCCTGCTCGTCCTCGACGCCACGACGGGAAAAAATGCGGTCAGCCAGGCGAAGGAATTCGGCGACACGACCGGCGTGACCGGCATCGTGCTGACAAAATTAGACGGCACGGCGAAGGGCGGCATCGCCATCACGGTCTCGGATGAGTTTGATCTGCCGGTCAAGTTCATCGGTATCGGCGAGCGGCCGGAGGATCTCGAGCCCTTCGATCCGCGCCGGTTTGCCGATAGCATTTTCACGGGGGTGTATTGATGTCCTTACCAGTCGTAGCGATCGTCGGCCGGCCCAATGTCGGCAAGAGCTCCCTGTTCAACCGCATCGTGGGAGAGCGAAGAGCCATTGTCGAAGATGTGCCGGGCGTTACGCGCGACCGCATCTACGCCGAGGCCGAGTGGTGCGGCAAGCGCTTTGCGCTCATCGACACGGGCGGCATCGACGCATATTCCGACGATATCATGTTTGAGCAGATGCGCGAACAGGCGCAGATCGCTATGGATATGGCAAACGTTATCGTCTTCCTCGTTGACGGCAAAGAAGGCCTGACTTCGTCCGACCGCGAGGTGGCAGACCTGCTGCGTCTGACCAGGAAGCCGGTCGTCCTCGTCGTCAACAAGATGGACGGTGGCAAGCAGCAGGCCGATTATTTTGATTTTTATGAACTTGGCTTTGGCGAACCCTTGCCGGTTTCGGCTGCCAATATGACGGGCCTTGGCGACGCCCTTGATGTGATCGCTGAAGGCTTGGGCAATGCCGGCGAGGCGGGCGACGAGGACGAGACTATCAAATTGGCCGTCATCGGAAAGCCAAATGTCGGCAAGAGTTCCTTTATCAATGCCGTGATCGGTGAAAACCGCGTCATCGTGACGGAGATCGCCGGCACGACGCGCGACTCGATCGATACGCCCTTTGAATACGACGGAGAGAAATATGTCCTTATCGACACGGCCGGCATGCGCCGACGCGCAAAGGTCACGGACGGCGTCGAGCGCTACAGCGTGGTGCGCGCCATCGGCGCCATCGAGCGCTCGGACGTCTGCCTTGTGATGATCGACGCGACCGAAGGTGTGACCGAGCAGGACAAAAAGATCGCGGGCCTCGCGCATGAAAGCCGAAAGGGCGTCGTCCTCGCCATCAACAAGTGGGATCTCATCGAAAAAGACACTATGACGATGGAAGTCTATCGCAAAAAAATACATGCGGAGCTGCCTTTTCTCGGCTACGCGCCCGACATTTTCATTTCCGTGAAGGACGGTCAGCGCCTGCGCAAGGTCTTTGAAATCGTTTCCGCCGTAGCCGCCAACTGCTCTATGCGCATCCCGACCGCGCCGCTGAACAGCCTGATACGCGACGCCGTTGCGATGAAGCAGCCGCCATCCGACAAGGGCAAACACCTGAAAATCTACTATGTTTCGCAGGTCGGCGTGAAACCTCCGCTGTTTTCGTTTAAAATAAACAAGAGAGATCTCATGCATTTCTCGTATTCGCGGTATCTCGAAAACCGAATCCGCGATGTGTACGGGTTTGCGGGAACTCCGATAAGTTTCGTATTTCGGGAAAAAGGCGAGGATGATGAGTAATAATTTTTTCATCGCACTGACGGAGACGTGGATCCCGGTTTGGGCCGTGGTATTGGCCTGTGTGCTGGCGTACTTCGCAGGGAATATCAACCCCGCCATCCTGCTCGGAAAGGCGCAGGGCGTCGATATCCGTGCGCAGGGTTCCGGCAATGCAGGGGCGACCAATGCGGCGCGCTCGCTCGGAAAGAAGGCGGGCATCCTCACCTTTGCGATCGATATCGCCAAAGGCTGGCTGACCTGTTTCCTTGCATGGGCGATCAGCAATGGCGTGCTGAATGCCATCCATGCTGAAGGCGCGATCGGCGCAGCGGACGAGAGTTTCGTTTATGCTTACAGTGGTATCTTGCTTGGTATGCTCTGCGGTCTCTTTGTGATCCTTGGGCATATGTGGCCGGCGGTCTTTGGCTTCAAGGGCGGCAAGGGCGTATCGACGACCTTCGGCGTGCTGCTGTTTGTCAATCCGCTATATGCGCTGAGCCTGTTTGGGATCGTGATCATCGTCACGCTGATTTTCCGCAGGGTCTCGCTCTCGGTGCTGATCGCGGTGGCATTGGGGCTGATTGTGATTTGGCAGACGGGCGCACTGACGCCGGGCGGGAACGGAAGATATTTTGAAGTCTTGTATTTTCAGTTTGTCTCATGGGAACGCATTTGGGTGACGATCGTCTTCGCCCTGATCATTTGGAAACACCGCGCAAACATTGCGCGCCTCGTGCGCGGACAGGAGTCGAAGCTCAGTTTCGGAGGAAAGAAGTGACGCAAAATACGATCGGAAATACCTATGGCGCCACTGCAGCCATCATAGGCGCAGGGAGCTGGGGCACGGCTCTTGCCAATCTATTAGCAAACAAAGGCGTGGGTGTGCGCGTTTACGATGCGGACGCAGCGCTGCTCTCTCAGCTCCAAAAAGATTATGAAAACAAAAAATATCTGCCCGGGCTGACGCTCAACCGCGCGATCGAAATCAAAGAGACGACAGAGGCGGCTGTGAGCGGCGCGGATTTTGTGATCACGGCCGTGCCGGCTCAGCACTTCCGCGCGGCTCTCGGCGCGGCGCTCCCGCATATGAAGCCGAATACCCCCATCGTCAATGTGGCAAAGGGCATCGAAGTCAAGTCGCTGCAAACCATTTCGGCCATCGCAAACGCCGACGCCAAAGACCATCCCTATGCGGCGCTTTCGGGTCCGTCCCACGCGGAGGAAGTGGCGCTCGGCGTCCCGACTACCGTTGTCGCGGCGTCAAAGGACAGCCAATTGGCCGAGGCTGTGCAGGATCTTTTTATGACGAGCGCTTTTCGCGTCTACACCAATGAAGACGTCCTTGGCGTCGAGCTCGGAGGGGCGCTGAAAAACATCATCGCCCTCGGCGCCGGTATTTCGGACGGCATGAAATACGGCGACAATACCAAAGCGGCCCTGATGACGCGCGGCATCGCGGAGATGGCCCGGCTCGGCGTCCGCATGGGTGCGCAAAGAGAAACCTTCTTTGGTCTGTCCGGCATCGGCGATCTGATCGTGACCTGTACGAGCATACACAGCCGCAACCGCCGCTGCGGCGTCCTGATCGGCGAGGACGTGCCGCCGGATGAGGCCAGAGCGCGCGTTGGCATGGTCGTCGAAGGCATCCCAACAGCGGAAGCCGCGGGCGCATTGGCAAAGAATCTCAAAGTCGATATGCCGATCACGGAAGCGATCTGCCGTATAGTGTCCGGCGACACCAAACCGGCAGAAGCGCTTTTGTCGCTGATGGGCCGTCCGAAAAAGCATGAACATGAGGAGATACTATCTTGACGCCTGAACGCAGAACATGTACCCCGCAGGAGCAGCGCGCGACGCTGATCGTCGCGATGATCACAAACTTCATCAATCCGTTTGCGATCACATCGCTGAATATTGCGGTGCCTCACATAGGCGCCGAGTATCACATCATGGCGGCGCATTTGACGTGGATCATCCTTGCTTTCACGTTCACGACCGTGGTGCTGACCGTGCCGTTCGGCCGCATCGCGGACATTCGCGGCCGCGAGCCCATCCTGAAAATCGGCATCCTGCTTGTCTGCGTATCTGCCATCGGCAATATTTTTGCGCCGAATATGGCGGCGTTTTTCGCGATCCGCGCGGTGCAGGGCGTGGGCGGCGCGATGGTCTTCGCGACCAACGCTCCAATCGCCATTGCCGCATATCCGGCGAACAGACGCGGCTGGGTGCTCGGTATCACGGTGGCGGCAGTCTATACGGGGGCTGCATTAGGGCCGGTAATCGGCGGACTGATCACCCATCAATTCGGATGGCGGGGCGTATTTGTTATGATTGCGATCCTTTCGGCGGTGGCTCTCGGGGTGTCTGTGCTGCGGCTCCCAAAGATGGAGAAGATGCTCGCGCCGCCGGTCCTCAATCCCGGAAGTATCGTTCTCTACATGATCGCGAGCGGACTGATAGCGTTCGGTCTGACGACCTTCATGCAAAATATATGGTCGTATATCATCCTTGCCGCCGGCGTGGTCTTTTCCGTGATTTTCGTGAAGCACGAGCTCGGGGCCGAAACCCCCGTGATCGATGTGCGACTCTTCCGCGACAGTCCAAATTTCGCTCTGTCAAATCTCGCTGCCCTGTTCAACTATGCGGCGACTTTTGCGATTGCCTATCTGCTGTCGATTTATCTGCAGTTGGTCAAAGGATACGGGGCGGATGTGTCGGGCCTCATTCTCATCAGTCAGCCGATCATACAAACTATCGTCTCGCCGTTTGCCGGCAAACTTTCCGACAAACGCTCTCCCTATGCGCTTGCGTCGATAGGCATGTCCTTATGCGCCGCCTCCCTCGTGATGTTCGCCTTTGTCAGCGAGGAGACGCCGCTGCCATACATCATTGGTGCGCTTTTGCTCGTCGGTCTCGGATTTGGCATTTTCTCATCGCCAAACACAAATGTCATCATGAGCTCTGTCGGCAAAGACAACTTCGGCATGGCTGCCTCGGTCCAGAGTACGGCAAGGACGTTCGGACAGGTCATCTGCCTGGCCATCATCACGATCATCATGAATGCCGTCATCGGAAACAAAGCCATCGAAGATGCGCCGGCCGCAGACATCGTATTCGATATGCATATCTCGTTCGCAGTAGTAGCCTGCATCTGCGTAGTAGGCATTTTCTTTTCCCTGAAACGCAAATCGAAAGGAGCATGAAATATGAAGGCAGTTGTTACCGTGATCGGCAAGGATATGGTTGGCATTCTCGCGAAGGTCGCGGGTGTTTGCGCCGAGGCAAATGCAAACGTCCTTGAGGTCACGCAATCCGTGCTCGACGAATACTTCGCGATGGTCATGCTGATCGATATCTCAAAGCTGAGTCCGGACATAGCCGGCCTCACGCAGGCCCTCGAAGCCAAGGTGCCGGACATGAAGGTCCACGTCATGCACGAAGATATCTTCAATTCCATGCACAGAATTTGATTATATTTTTTTATAATAATAACAGACAGGAACCAGACATGCTGAACACGACCGACATTCTTGAGACAATTACGATGATCGCCGATGATCATTTGGACATCCGCACCGTGACAATGGGCATCTCGCTCATGGATTGTCTGTGCGAGGATGACGAAAGATCCTGCGCAAAGATATATGAAAAGATCGTTCGCCGGGCAGAGAGACTCGTCAGCGTGTGTGGCGCGATCGAAAAAAAATACGGCATCCCCATCATCAACAAACGCGTCTCGGTCACGCCGGTCGCTCTGGCGGTGGGCGCTTCCACAGGCGATCCGATTCGGTTTGCCGGGGCGCTTGACCGCGCGGCGCATACCATCGGGGTCAATTTCATCGGCGGTTTTTCCGCCCTCGTCCAAAAGGGCTTTGCCCCCGGCGACGAGCGGCTGATCGCTTCCATCCCCGAAGCGCTGGCCGCGACGGAACGCGTCTGCGCGTCTGTCAACATCGGCTCAACAAAGGCCGGCATCAATATGGATGCGGTGCGCCTGATGGGCGAAGCCGTGCACCGCGCCGCCGAACTGACAAAGGACCGCGACTGCATCGGCGCGGCCAAATTGGTCGTCTTCTGCAATGCACCCGAGGACAATCCCTTTATGGCAGGGGCCTTCCACGGGCCCGGCGAGCCGGACTGCGTCATCAACGTGGGTGTCTCGGGCCCGGGCGCCGTGCGCTCGGCCGTAGCGCAGGCCCCAAAGGATGCCGACCTCACCGCCATCTCGGAGATCATCAAAAAGACAGCGTTCAAAGTCACTCGCATGGGTCAGATGGCCGGGGTAGAAGCCTCCACCGCCCTCGGCGTGCCTTTCGGGATCGTCGATCTTTCGCTCGCGCCCACGCCGGCCATCGGCGACAGCGTGGCGCATATCCTCGAAGAAATGGGCATCGGACAAACCGGCGGCTGCGGAACGACGGCCGCGCTGGCCCTGCTCAACGATGCGGTCAAAAAAGGCGGCGTGATGGCGTCATCTTCGGTCGGCGGCTTGTCCGGCGCTTTCATCCCCGTGTCCGAGGACGCCGGCATGATCGCCGCCGCAGAATCCGGCGCGCTGACCATAGAAAAACTCGAAGCCATGACCGCCGTCTGCTCGGTCGGTCTCGACATGATCGTCGTCCCCGGAGGCACCAGCCCCGCCGTGATCTCGGCCCTTATCGCCGACGAAGCCGCAATCGGCATGGTCAATTCCAAAACGACGGCAGTGCGCCTGATCCCCGCCATAGGCAAAAAAGAAGGCGAGCGCCTCGAATTTGGAGGTCTGCTCGGCGCAGGCCCCGTCATGCACATCAGCTCCATAGACCCCTCGGTCTTCATAGCCAGAGGCGGCCGCATCCCGGCCCCGATCCAAAGCCTGAAGAATTAGTAACGACCACTCGAAAATTTTTTACAGGTACCTGTAAAAAAGTGCTTGACAATGTATCAGGTACCTGCTATATTCGTTTTGGAAGGTACATGTTTAAACAAGCACCTGATAGAAATGGTACCTGCTGAAACGTGGAGCGAGTCGACTCGGTACCGGACAAAAATGTACAAACTATCACAGAAACAATAGGAGGAAAAATCAATGGACGAACAAAATGAAAGAGAAGAACGAGAAATAGAATTATTGGAAAAACTGCACCGGCTGATGTGGCTGGCGCATGCCTATCAGGCAAAGAACCGCATGGAGGCCGGTCCGACAGCGGATGTGTCGCGGGGACAGGGCCGGGTGCTGGCGGCGCTAAAAATGCAGCCGGAAATCCGCACGAAGGATTTGGCCTACGTGCTGGGCATCCGGACGCAGTCGCTGAACGAACTGCTTGGCAAACTCGAGGAGAACGGTTTTGTTACACGGGAACCGTCGGCGGACGACAAGCGCGTCGTCCTCGTCAAACTGACCGAAAAGGGCCGGAACGAAGAACAGCAGGAAGCCACGCTGAGCGGCTTGTTTGACAGCCTGAACGAGGAAGAGCAGGAAAAACTCGCGGAATATTTCGACCGCATCATCGCCGCGTGGGAAGAGCAGACGGGGATCGGGGCGGACGACGCTACCTTCGATTGGGAGGCGGCCGCGCGCGAACGGCTCGGCGACGAGAAATTTGACCGTCTCCTCTCCATGCGGCGCGGCGGCAATCCTTTCCTGCGCGGGCATGAAATGCGCGGCGGCTTTGGCCCCGGCGGCGGCTTCGGTCCGCGGGGTGGATTTGGAGGCAAGAAAAAATGAAGAACTCAAATCAACTGAGCGGCCTCGCGATCGAGGCCGACCAACTGGCCGACCGGATTGCCGTGATTGATCATGGCCGCGTCATCGCCGAAGACCCCCCGGACAATCTGAAAATCTCGTTGCAAAAATCGACCTTAGACGAGGTCTTCCTGACCCTGACCGGCGAATGACAGGCGGTGTGTTACTTTATGGTATACTACCCTTGTAGTTACTGAAAAAGACAAGAGAGTATATCTTGTCCCGGTAAGGAGGAAACAATATGAGTGAAATCATTGTGCTGAGCAGTGCGAATTATGACGAAGTGACGGGCAGCGGCGTCGTGGCCGTCGATTTCTACGCCGACTGGTGCGGCCCCTGCAAGATGATGGCCCCGATTTTCGACGAGGCAAAAGACGCCTACGCCGGCAAGGCCACATTCGCCAAAATCAATGTCGACGACAACAAAGAAATCGCGCTGAACAACAAGGTCATGGGCATCCCCACGCTGCTCTTCTTCAAAGACGGCCAGCTGGCAGACCGCGTAACAGGTGTGATCGACAAAGGCGCGCTCTATGCCAAGCTCGACGCCCTGGTGTAACCGTGCCTACGCGCTCTGCGCCAAGTCCGGCGCATTGCGGTAACGGAACCCTGCCCGGTTTGATGTGACACCCGGATGGAAAGTCTATCGCAAATCAATACGGGGCAGACGATCGCCGAATATCACGAGCCGGCGCTGCAAAGACCGGCTCTTCTATTACACAGCTGCTGCGGCCCCTGCAGCACGGCCGTCGTGGAGCGGCTGTCCATACGCTTCCGCATCACGATCTATTTCTGTAATTCCAATATAGACGATAAAGAAGAGTACAATAATAGGCTTCGTTCCCAGCGTCTTTTTGTGGAGACCTGGAACGCTTCGAACCACGAGGGGGACCCGATTTTCTTGTCCGTGGCACCGTACCGCCCCGAAGCTTTCCTCGAAAGTGTGAAGGGCCATGAAGACGCCAAAGAGGGCGGCGCGCGCTGCCGCATCTGTATCTATGACCGCATGGAAAAGAGCGCAGCGTTTGCGGCCATGAACGGGTTTGAATATTTCACAACGACGCTTTCCGTCAGTCCGCACAAGGATTTCGGCATGATTCGCGAGTTCGGTCAGGCTCTCGCCCTCCGCTACCGTATCCATTTCCTGGCCGAAGACTTCAAAAAACAAAACGGCTTCACCCGCTCCTGCGAACTCGCCCAAACCTACGCCCTCTACCGCCAAAACTATTGCGGCTGCAGGTTTAGCCGCTTAGAACAAATCGCTATGCGAGCCTGTTCGAGTTAAGGATAAGACCAATACATCATCATTGACGAAGTAGATAAGCAACCAGTCGGGCATGATGTGACACTCTCTGTGTCCCGCATAATCACCAGACAACTCGTGGTCGCGGTTTGCCGGTTCAAGTGGAATCCCGTCTGCGAGTTTGCCGATTATCTCGTCTAACAACACGAGGTTTTGTCCGCGCTTCATTGCAAGCTTGTAATCCTTCCGAAACTTGCTTGTAGGCTTAACGGTATATTTCATCTCTTTAGGTCCCCAAGCAGTTTGCCAAGATCATTGTATCCCTTAACCTTCGAATCGCGGGCAATACTTTCCGCTTCTTGCATGGCGGCAATCGTTTCCGTATTTGGCTGGCGTGTTATCTCAAAGGGGATGCTCTGTGTGCGCACAGCCTGTCTAATAAACATAGTAAGTGCGCTTGTCATATTCAGACCCAAGTCTGTAAACAGATTTTCCGCTTCTCGTTTGAGATTGGAATCCATTCGGATGCTAACATTCGTTGTGCTACTCATAATGATTTCCTTTCTTTTCTTTTCATAATATAAGTGTAATGCACGGTATGGTCGTTGTCAATACATTGTGTTTTTGCAATGAAATATATGACGGGATATTGCAAGGCAAAAAAATGAGTTTCACGCTTCGTTCAGTTTACCCGTATAATAGACCTATGGGATGTGTATATGCGAATGTGGTTGTCGGGACGAAGAGCGACAAGGTTGACAATTTTTTTACCTATGGAGTCGGCGACGTAGAGGGGATTTTTGTCGGCGCTAAGGTGACGGTGCCTTTTGCGCAGGAGCGCGGGGTGCGGTCCGGGTATGTGTTTGAATTGCTGGATGAACTGCCGGAAGAGCTGAAAGGAAAGCGCATCCGGAATCTTGTGCGTGTGGATGAGGCGGAGTCGCTGACGGAAGACGCGGTGACGGTGTGCCGCTGGATGCGCGGGCGGTATTACTGCCGGTATATCGACGCGGCGCTTTGCTTCGCCCCTTCGGGCAAACCGTCTAAGTCGGGAAAGAAACGCTTGCCGGAAGCCATTGATTCGGCGGAAAAAACAGAGGGCAGCGAAGAGGCACCTGTCTCAAGCGAAGTCTTGAGGAATCCGCTGACGGCGGAGCAGAGGAAGGCTTGCGCTGCGATTTTGCCTGCGATTGAAAATAGTGCGCCGGAGGTTTTTTTGCTGCATGGCGTTACGGGGAGCGGGAAGACGGAGGTTTATCTGGCGGCTGCGGAGGCTTGTTTGGCCGCGGGGCGCGGGGTGGTCATGCTGGTGCCGGAAATCAGTCTGACACATCAGACGGTTGCGCGGTTTATTCAGCGCTTCGGGCGCAGCCGGCTGGCGATATTGCACAGCAAACTTACGGCGGGCGAGCGGTATGACGAGTGGCGGCGGATTCGCGAGGGCGGCGCCGATATTGTGATTGGCGCGCGGTCTGCCGTCTTTGCCCCTTTTAAAGACATCGGACTGTTCATCGTGGATGAGGAACATGAAACCTCCTACAAGGCAGACCAAACCCCTAAGTATGATGCCGTGGAAGTCGCGGTAAAACGGGCCAGGGCGATGAAGGCTGCTGTTATACTCGGCAGTGCGACGCCTTCTGTGGTATCGAGTTACCGGGCGGAGCAGGGTTATTATAGGAAAATCAGGATGGCGAAGCGTTACAATTTGGCGCAGATGCCGCGTGTGGAGATTTCCGATATGCGGACGGAACTTTTGAAGGGGAATCGCAGCATTTTTAGCGAGGCGCTTTATGCGCAGATGGAGGAGGAGTTGGCGGCGGGGCGGCAGGTGATGCTGTTTTTGAACCGGCGCGGGTGGTCGTCTTATGTGTCTTGTCCCTCGTGCGGGTACGTGATGAAGTGCGGGCAGTGCAATATTTCGCTGACGTATCACAAAGCGGAGAACCGGGCGGTCTGCCATTATTGCGGGGCGCGGGCGCGGGTGCCGGAGGTCTGTCCTTCGTGCGGAAAGCCGGGGCTCAGGCATTTTGGGCTGGGGACCGAGCAGGCGGAGGCGCTGACGCGGGAGGCTTTTCCGGAGCGGCGCGTGGCGCGGCTGGATGCGGACGCGGCGCGCAAGAGGGGCAGCGGGGAGAAGGTGCTGAAGGATTTTGCGGCCGGGAAACTCGATATTTTGATTGGTACGCAGATGATTGCGAAGGGGCTGGATTTTGCGCGCGTGACCTTGGTCGGGGTGCTGCTGGCCGATATCAGCCTGAATATCCCGGACTTTAAATCGCCCGAACGGACTTTTCAACTGCTCACGCAGGTGGCGGGGCGGGCCGGGCGGCGCGAAGAGCGCGGGCAGGTCGTCGTGCAGACCTGTTTGCCTGACAATTATGCAATCGAAGCCGCGGTGAACGGGGATTATGAGGGGTTTTACCGGACGGAATTGTATTTTCGGAAGATGCTGGGGTATCCGCCGTTTTCAGATGTGGTGCTGGTCACGGCTTTCGCGGCGGCGGAGGGCGATGCGGCGGCCGGGGCGGCGAAGGTGAAGGAGATGTTGATTGGGCTGCTCGGAGAGACGGCCCGCGCGGAAATCCTTGTGCCGGGGCCGGCGCCGATTGCGAAGGCCGGGGAGGATTTTCGCTATCATTTATATATGAAAGTTCCGACCGCGAAGCGCCGGGCGTATGAGCGGGCGCTTGCGGAAGTGAAACACAAAATCAATACTGCGAATGTATCCCTTTATCGTATAATAATAGATGTGAATCCGTATTCGTTGATGTAGTGATATGGATTGCGGCTCGGCGGCCGCAATGACAGAATGATTCGATATTCGCAATGACAGAGCGATTCGATATTCGCAATGACATAAGGAGAAAAATGGCGCTTAGGAAAATCGTATACGATGGGGAGCCGCTTCTGCGGAAGCAGTCGAGGGAAGTCAAGGACATCACCCCTCGGATCCGTACGCTGATTGAAGATATGTGGGAGACGCTGTATGTTGAGAACGGCGTCGGACTTGCTGCGCCGCAGGTCGGTGTGCTGCGGCGGGTCATTGTGATCGATACGACGCCCCCGCCGGATGACAGTGATGAGGATGACGAAGCCAAGAGTGATGACGATGGCATGGATTCGCCGGTCAAGCCGGCGAATGACAGTGTGGACGAAGCGCCGCCGGTTCCTCAAAAGTATACGCTGATCAATCCCGAACTTGTCTGGGTCTCGGAGGAGACGCAGTGCTCTAAGGAGGGCTGTCTTTCGGTGCCGGGGCGGATTGCCACAGTGACGCGCCCGGCGAAAGTGCGGGTGAAAGCGCTTGACGAAGAGGGACAGCCGATCGATATCGAAGCGGACGGCTTGCTGGCGAAGGCTTTGCAGCATGAGATCGACCATCTGAACGGGATCGTGATTGTCGATATCGCAGATGAGGTCGAGGATGTGCGAAGTGACAAAGATTGAACGATATGCATACTACAGAAGATAGACCGGGGATATCGGGCAAATTGGGTAAATCGTCCCGACCGGTCATCGTGTACTTTGGCTCATCCGGTTTTGCCGTTCCTGCGCTGCGTGCGCTGCACCGGACGGGTGCGTACATCGCTTATGTCGTGACTCAGCCTGACCGAGTGCGGGCGCGCGGCGGAAAGACGCTGCCTACTCCGGTGAAAGCCGCTGCTTTGGAATACGGTCTGAACGTGCTCGAACCGGAGCGCATACGCGGCAATGCGGACTTTCAGGAAGCACTTAAAAATGCGGCTCCCGATTTGCTTGTGGTGGCGTCCTATGGTAAGATTTTGCCTAAGGAAACGCTTGATTTGCCTGCGCACGGCGCGGTCAATATCCATGCATCGCTGCTCCCGGAGTACCGGGGAGCTGCGCCCATCCAGCGAGCTATCATGGACGGACGCGAGGAGACGGGGGTTTCCCTTATGCTTATGGGTGAAGGCCTGGACGACGGCGCTGTAATCGCGGCGGTTCGGGTCGGAGTCTCTGATTTGGACGCGGGCGCTCTGACGGAAAGGCTTGCCGAAGCGGGCGCCGATTTGCTGTTGAAATTTCTGCCTCGCCTTTTGAACGGATCGGCGAGCAGCGTGGCACAAGATGAAACCAAGGCAACCTATGCGGCCAAGATCGAAAAATCGGACGCACGCGTAGATTTCACGAAGAGCGCGGAAAAGATCGTGCGGCTTGTGAGAGCGATGTCGCCGGCGCCGGGTGCGTATGCCCTGCGCGGCGGGAAGGACGGCCACAGCGAAGGCGGCGAGGAACGCATCGGCA
Source organism: Eubacteriales Family XIII. Incertae Sedis bacterium (assembly GCA_031261395.1). Lineage (GTDB taxonomy): Bacteria > Bacillota > Clostridia > Peptostreptococcales > Anaerovoracaceae > WRMW01. The sequence continues at coordinate 7,672 of JAISJT010000017.1, read as the reverse complement.
TCGCAAAAGCGCGCGTGGCAGAGGCCGCCGAGGCGACCGCAGTGACCGGAGCGACCGAAAACAAGGCCGCACCCGGGCAGGTGGTCAAAGTTTCGGACGAAGGCATCTTCGTCGGAACCGGTGAAGGACTGCTCGTGATTGAAGAAGTAAAAATGCCCGGCAAGCGAGTGATGACTGTGGCCGACTACCTTCGCGGCAACACACTCCCCACAGAACCGTTGTTTGATTGAACGGTCAGGAAGGACAAGATGACGATAGACGCAGCGAGACAGGGTGCCTACATGGCGCTACGGGATGTGGAGGAAAACAAAGCTTTTTCCAATATTGCCGTCTCGAATGCGATCAAAAAGACCGCGCCGCCAAATGTGCCTTTTTTGCGTGAACTTGTCTACGGCACTCTGAAGAATCAAATATATCTTGATTGGCTCATCGGCAATTTTGTCAAATCTCCCGTGGAAAAGCTGCCGGTACCGGACAAGACGCTGCTCCGTATGGGACTTTATCAATTGAACTCGATGGACTCGGTGCCCGACTATGCGGCTGTGAACGAGACCGTCGAGCTCGCCAAGAAATACGCAAAAGGCAGGGAGCGCTTCATCAACGGCGTGCTGCGCAGTTATCTAAGGGAAAAAGGGAACATTGTCCTGCCGCAGGAAAAGGACGATGAAGTGGCCTATCTTTCATTGAAATACAGTTTCTCTCCGTGGATCGTACGGATGTGGATGAAGGAGTTTGGAGTGACGGAGCGTGTTGAGCGTCTGCTCGAATCGCTGAATGCAAAGCCGAGACTGTGCATCCGCGTCAATACCCTGAAAACGAACACGCAGACCCTCAGTCAAAAACTCGAAGAGCGCGGTTTTTCCGCCGAATCCGACGAGGATCTTCCAAACCTCCTCTATACCGAGGGGGAGGGATTGCTCGATACGGATCTCTACAAGGAAGGCCATTTCTCCGTGCAGGATCGCGGTTCCCAAATTGTCTGCGAGGCGCTCGGGGCAAAACCGGGCGACACCGTTGCCGACGTTTGCGCGGCGCCCGGCGGCAAGGCCATGACCATTGCCGAAGGCATGAACGACCGCGGCCGGATTGCGGCGTCAGACATTCACGAACACCGGCTCAGCCTGATCGGGGAAGCGGCCGGGCGTCTTGGCATCCATATCGTCACCACAGGCAGACGCGACGGACGTGAAATTGACGAAACGCTCGCAGAAAAGGCGGACTGTGTACTCGTGGACGCTCCATGTTCCGGGTTTGGCACGGCCAGGCGCAAGCCCGAGGTCAAATACAAACCCTTCGATACAGAGATGCAGGAACTGCCCCAAATGCAGCTTGGCATCCTACGGGCCTCATCGCGCTATGTGAAGCGCGGCGGCACTCTCGTCTATTCCACCTGCACGATCGCGGGGCGGGAAAACGGAGATGTGGTAGATGCGTTCATGGATGGCTCAGGTGAGTTTGAAATCGTGGATAGGGCGCAGCTCATGCCATTTGTCAACGGTACCGACGGTTTTTTTATTTGCAAGATGCGAAGAATTCACTAAGTGGAGCGCAAGAAGCTTATGGTTAATTTTGGATTCAGAACGGATATCGGAAAAGAGCGCGGGGGCAATGAAGACGCCCTGCTGCTACTTCCGAAGTACGGTATTTTCGCTGTAGCAGACGGGGTAGGCGGTCAAAATTCCGGCGAAGTCGCAAGCCGCAAGGCGATGTCGGGGGTAGAGAATTTCCTGGCTGCCAATCCATTATCGGCGGCATCCGAATTATCGGGCAGATACCGCGAAAACTGGCTCAACGGATATTTTGCACGTTGTCTGCAAAAGGTGAATGCTGAGATCATGAGTGCGGCGGCGGCGCATCCCGAGATGGAGATGATGGCGACTACCATAGTGCTTGCCTATCTCGATATGGAGTCCGTCTATATCGTCAATATGGGCGACAGCCGGGCGTACATCCTTCGCAGCGGCCTGCTGACCCAACTGACCGAAGATCACACCTATGTCAACAAACTGATCAGCGCGGGCACGCTCACGAAGTCCGAAGCGCGCATGCATCCGCAAAAAAATATTATTACAAAGGCCCTGGGATCTGTCCGCAATATCGAGCCGGACTTCTGCCGTTTCGATCTTGAGCCGGGAGACAGGATACTGCTTTGCACGGACGGTCTTCACGGTGAACTTTCGGACGAGGAGATTGCAGAGATCCTACGCCAGGATGGTGATCTGAATGAGATTTCACGAAAACTTGTGAATGCGGCCAACGCAAAAGGCGGCCACGACAATATCACCGTGGTATTGGCAGACAACAGATAGCAGATAGCGGACGACAGATAACAGACGCGAAATAGGAGGAAGTCTATGAGCACATTGGTACTTGCGGGAAGATATGAAATCGTCGAGAAGATCGGTGACGGCGGCATGGCCGTCGTTTATAAGGCCAGGGACAAACTTCTGAGCCGCTTTGTCGCGATCAAGATCCTCCGGAAGGAATATGTCTTCGACCAGACCTTTGTCGAAAATTTCCGAAACGAGTCGATGGCGGCCGGCAGCCTGATCCATCCCAATATCGTGACCATCTACGATGTGGGCAAGGACAAAGACATCAACTACATCGTCATGGAATACGTCGAGGGCCGCGCTCTCTCAGACGTCATCGCCGCCGAGGCTCCGCTCGACTACAAGCGCACGATCAGCATCGGCAAGCAGATCGCCAGCGCGCTCGACCTCGCGCACCGCAGCGGCATCATACACCGCGACGTCAAGCCGCACAACATCCTTATCACAGAAGACGGCACGGCCAAGATCACGGATTTCGGCATCGCCAAAGCTGTCTCCGACGGCACGATTATCAGCGAAAACGGCGTGATCATGGGTTCCGTTCACTATTTCTCGCCCGAGCAGAGCCGCGGACAGTATGTCGATGAAAAGACCGATATCTACTCGCTCGGCATCGTGCTCTACGAAATGCTCACAGGCCGCGTGCCTTTCGACGCCGACAATCCCGTGACGATCGCTGTCATGCATATGAACGACACGATCATTCCGCCGTCGCGCATCGTGACGGGCGTCCCGCCGGGACTCGACCTGATCGTGATGAAAGCGACCGCCAAATATCAGAGCGACCGCTTTCACAACATAGACGAGATGTACAAGGCTCTGGACAACGTCAATTTCATCACGGGCATCATTGACGATCCCGAGATCGCGGGCTTTGTCAAACCCGTAGTCCTCGCAGAAGATGCACCGGGACGCGGCTACAACAATGCGGCATCTGCGGAGCCTGTCCCCGAGACGCCGGTCTTTGAGATGGATCACGAAGAATCGTTCTCCGGCGGCGGCGATGACCGGCAAGAGGATGATTTGTACAATAATAAGAGGCGCACGGATTCTTTCTATGACGACGAGGAGGGTGACGGCGATGACGACGATGACGGGCCCCCTGCAAAAAAGAAAGAGAAAGAAGGGTTCCTGGCAGCTTTCCTGAAGCTCGATACAAAGTACAAAGTCATCGCGATCGCCATTGTGGTCGTGGTTGCCTTTCTGATTTCCATCCCGCTGCAAAAGCTTTTTGCAGGGATGACGGCGGACTATGTCGAAGTGCCGAACGTTGTGGGGACATATTATGAAGATGCGCTGGAGACGCTGACAGACCTTGGATTCAACGTAGAAGCCAAACTTGAGCCGATAAAGGCTGTCGCTGTCAAGCAAAACGCTGTGTCGGCGCCGCTTACCTCGGGTGATACCGATTCCTACAGTGAAGAAGAATTGTCGAATGCCGTAACGTCTGCCGGATCATCGTCAGACCAGCCGAAATTCAAAGAAGGCATGGTCATGGAGCAGGATCCGGTGGGAGGCTCGAAAGCAAGATACGGATACAAGATCAAGCTTGTAGTTGCCGCCCCGCCTGCCGGCGAGGAAGAGGTCATTGAGCCGGAAGAGCCGGCCGCGGAAAATGATCCCCTTGAGGTTCCCAATTTGGTTGGTCTGTCGAAGGCCGATGCGCAAAAGGCCATCGCGGATGCAGGCTTCCGTTTGGGAGAAGTCCACTATGAGGCCAGCAATGCTGCGGAAGGTTCCGTCATCGCGCAGACGCCCAAGGCCGGTGATATGCTCGTTCCCGGCATGTCGGTGAGCTTCACGGTCAGTACCGGACCCAAACCGATCACCGTGCAGGTTCCAAATGTGGTCGGCAAAGCCCGCGCCGATGCGGAGGCGGTCATTGCGGGTTTGGGGCTCAAAGTCAGTGTGGCTGAGGAATTCAGCAATACATATCCTGCGGGTCAGGTTTCCGCGCAAAATCCCGCAGCCGGCGCGACGGTCGAGGAAGGGGCGACTGTCACGATCACGGTGAGCAAGGGACCAAATACAGCGACAGTTCCCAATTTGAAGGGTATGTCGCTGGCGGATGCGGAGAAAGCTCTTGCGGATGCCGGTTTGACATACGGTGGTGAGACCATGCCGCAGAAGGAAACCAAGGATGCGGACAAAGCCGGATTGGTCTGCGATCAGACGCTGGCGCCAGGCGCTGAGGTTTCGCGCGGTGAGATTGTAGGCGTAGGTGTTTACGTGTATGTGGCGCCGCCGGAACCTGAACCTAAGCCTGTTAAGGTTCCGGATGTAAGCGGCAAGACAGAAGCGGACGCCACTAAGGCTCTGCAAAAAGCCAGATTTGAAGTAGCCGTTGTTCATGGGTATAGTGACAGCGTGCCGCCCGGATCGGTAATCGCACAAAGCGCGACGTCAGCGCTTTTGGGCGCGACAATTACGATTACTGTAAGCGACGGGCCGGATCCCGGGGCGCCGGGCGCGCCACCTATTCCTGCACCGGGAGGGTGAGGATGAGGCGGCTCGCTTGACGGAAGGGCGAATCATCAAGGCGCTGGCGGGGTACTACTATGTGGCGGTATCCTGTACGGACGGCGTCTACGGAAAGATATATCAGTGCCGGGGGCGCGGCATCTTGCGTCATGACGGGCAGTCGCCATTGGTGGGTGACCTCGTGCGCGTGACGCCGCAGGATGAAGAGGAGGCCGTCGTGGAGGAGATACTTCCGCGTGTCAACGCTTTCATTCGTCCGCCCGTGGCCAACGTGGATCTGTTCCTCGTCACGGTCGCGGCGGCGGATCCCGCGCCGAGTTTGGATCTGACGGATCGTTTCCTCGTGACGGCGGAAGCGGCAAGGGCCGACGCCGCGGTGCTGGTCAATAAGGATGACCTTTCGCCTGCTGCGGCCAAACGCATTGCGCGCGTTTACGAGGGGATCTACCCGGTGCTCCTGCTTTCGGCAAAGACCGGAGATGGGGTGGAGGCGCTGCGGCGTCTTGTGTGCGGCCGGCGCTGCGCTTTTGCCGGCGCTTCCGGCGTCGGGAAGACGAGCCTGTTGGCTCTGCTGACAGGGGAGTCGGATCTCGTGCATGTGACCGGGGACGTCAGCGCGAAGACGCGGCGCGGCAAGCATACGACGCGCCATGTGGAGATCCACGCCTTGGCCGACGGGACGATGCTCTACGACACGCCGGGCTTTTCGTCTTTCGAGGCGGACCGGGCGTCGGATCTGACGGAGGAAACGCCGGACCGGTTTTTTCCGGAGTTTGCGGCATTCCTTGGGGCTTGCCGGTTTGACGACTGCGTGCATGAAAATGAGCCGGACTGTGCCGTGCGTCTGGCGGTAGAGGACGGAAAGATCGGGCGCTCGCGCTATCAGTCGTATGTTGGACTGCGGAATGCTTTGCAAGAAGCAGAACGGAATAAGTACTGAACAGGAGGGAGCACTTGGCGAAATTATCACTTTCGATTTTGACGGCGGACTTCGCAAACCTTGCGGAGACGCTGGCTTTGGCACAGCGTCATCCTTCTGTGGGCTGGATTCATATGGACGTGATGGACGGGGACTTTGTGCCGAATATTTCGTTCGGGCCGCCGGTCGTGAAATCTATCGCCGCTGCGACGGATCTGCCTTTGGACGTTCACCTGATGGTGTCCGATCCGGGGCGCTATGTGGACGGCTTTGTCACGGAGCGCACAGAATATATTGTCGTGCATCAGGAGGCGATGACGCATCTTGACCGTACTTTGCGGCTCGTGCATTCGCTCGGTGTGAAAAACGGGGCGGCGCTGAATCCGGCGACCCCTCCCGAATCTCTCGACTACGTGCTTGATGAATTGGATCATGTCCTGGTGATGAGTGTCAATCCCGGATTCGGCGGCCAGAAATTCATCCCGTCTTCAATAGGCAAAATCAAGAGCCTTGCGCAGATGCGTACGGACAGGGGACTTGACTTCCTCATCGCCATCGATGGAGGGGTGAACAAAGACAATATCCTCGAGGCAGCAGGTGCGGGCGCCGATATTATTATAGTAGGATCTGCGGTGATGAATGCCGCTTCGCCCGAGGACGAACTTGCGGCGTATGACGAACTGCTCGGGGCAGCGGGGGGCGCGCTGTGAGCGCTGTGGCGGCGGTGTGGCAGTCGCCCGGGCGGGTCGCGTTTTCGATCGGCGGGTTTGAGGTCATGTGGTACGGCATTTGCATCGCCGCGGGCATCCTCGTCGGTTTTTATTTCATCTACCGGCGCGCGCCGCTTTATCACGGCATCAGTCAGGACCGCGCATTCAATCTGGTCATTTTGATTTTGATCGCGGCGCTGGTCGGGCTGCGCGTTTACTATGTCGCTTTCCGCTGGGATTATTATTCGCAGCATCTAAATGAGATCCTCAATATCCGCGAGGGCGGGTTGGCGATCCACGGCGGGCTGATTTTTGGCATCATCATGGCCTTCGTGCTCAGCCGGCTTTGGAAGGAAAGCGTGCTCAATATCCTCGATCTGTTTTTTGTCGCGATCCCGTTGGGGCAGGCGATCGGGCGCTGGGGCAATTTCTTCAACTCCGAGGCGCACGGCGGGCATACGGATCTGCCCTGGGCAGTCTTTGCAGAAGGCGATACTGTACACCCGGCCTTCCTGTACGAGTCGATCTGGTGCCTGTTCCTCTTCTTTCTGCTGATGAAGATCGACAACCACCGGCGCTTTGTCGGGCAGCCTTTCTTCCTGTATATGATCCTATACTCGGTCGAGCGGTTTTTTGTCGAAGGGCTTAGGACGGACAACCTCATGGTGCATTTCCCCTTTGGGGATTTCCGGCAGGCGCAGGTCATCTCGCTGGCCTCAATCGTAGCCGGCGCGATTTTGTATGTGGTCTTTTACCGGAAACAACGGCGGCTTGAGACGGCCGGAGCGGAAGCCGCGATTATAGAAGATGCCGAATCGGAAGGATCGAAGGAGTCTGAATAAAGTTGGACAGGATTTCTTTAACATGTCATAATAATCGGTATGGTATTATGGTCATGGAGAACAAAGGGAGAATTTAAATGGCTTGGATACGACTGACCCAACAGACTATAGACGGCGGAACAATTATCTGCAAGCAAGGTGCACCTGAACGGCTCGCAGACTATGAGACTGTACTGGAGGCGATTAAAGAATCCGCTGTTACGGCATACACACGCGAAGAAGTTCTCAAATTGTTTTCCGTAGAGGATTGACAGGCCCACACAGTTTGGAAATTTAAATGTGCGGCCCGGACTCGGGATAAATCAATCGATACGATGTACTTCGTCCTCCCGAGTCGTCTTTGCCCAGCACCCCCTTGTGAATCAAATCGGTAATATCGCGTAGCGC
>JAISJT010000026.1 GCA_031261395.1 Eubacteriales Family XIII. Incertae Sedis bacterium | reverse complement strand
CCGAACCCGATCGTGCAGATGGGTTTGGCGCTCGACCGCGACGGCGTACCCTTACGGTACAAGATATTTCCGGGCAACAAGCACGACAGCGAAACGTTCAGAGACGTTGTTGGTGAAATTTGCAAAAATTATGATGCAGGCAGAATCATAGCAGTTGGCGACATGGGCGTCATAACGAGCGAAAACATATGGTACCTGATCGGAGGAAAGCCGCACAAACCGAGGCACGGCTATGTGTTCAGCTATTCCGTGCGCAAGGCCGCAGGCAAATTCAAAAAATACGTGCTTGATGACGCAGACTACACAGATGCGGAAGGAAAGGCCCCGGAGGAAGGCGGGAACTACAAAGTCAAGAGCCGGTGCATGGCGAGGGAAATCACGATCACTGTTATGCGCAACGGCAAGAAAACGGAGGTGAAGAAGATCGTGCAGGAAAAACAGGTCGTGTTCTGGAGTAAAAGGTATGCAGACAAGGCGAAGGCTGAACGAGAGGTAATGCTGAACAAGGCGATGCGGTTCATCAAAGACCCATCGAAATACAAGAAACACACGGGGCACGGCTCCGCGAAATACATCAATGGCGTTGACAAGGATACCGGCGAGGTGAATCCTGAAACCATTTTATCGATCAACTGGGAATTGGCGGCCGGGGAAGCGAAATACGATGGCTACTATGCCATCGTAACGAGCGAGCTCGAAATGCCCACCTGTGACGTCATTGAAACGTACCGGGGGCTTTGGGAGATCGAAGAGACATTCCGCATCACAAAAGGCGACCTTGAGGCGCGCCCCATCTTTGTTTCGAGAGATGACCGCATCGATGCCCACCTGCTTGTCTGTTTCATCGCTCTTATCATCATCCGTATCCTGCAGAAGAAAACAGGGCGCGTATATTCAGCAGCGACGATCATCGATGCGCTGAACAGGGTTTCCTGCTCGCTCATTCAGGGCAACCTCTATATGTTCGACTACAGAAGTCCAGTGACCGATGCATTAGGGGAATCTGTCGGTGTTGATTTTACAAAGAAGTTCCGCAGACTTGGGGAAATGAAAAAAGTTCTGGGAAATGTGAAAAAGTAGCCTCTGCACTACAACTATTTGTTATCATGTGAACGCCGATATCCCTGTCGTATCAAGGGCTTATGGCGTTTTTTGATCACTTTGCCTGTTAAAGTCAGGATAGTAGCATACTCCTTTCGCAAACGACCCCACCCTCCCGCAATATTCCGGTAGTTTAATTTCTCTTTATTTCCGGTCGTTGAACAGCGAAATCATTCGTGAGATAATATTTGCGGTGATGGTGCGCGTGTAAGTCACATTACAAAATGACTGAGATAAAACAGATAGACGAAACGCAATACTACGCAAACAGTTACTGCTGCGGCAACAATCGTTACAATCTTTAGCGTTCTGCTTTTTAGTATCGTGAAGGACAGAGAATAGAGGCCGATGCCGATGATCCCCCCAAGCGTATTCCCCAATATATCGGTGATGTCGCTTCTCCCCAGTGCAAAAATGAATTGCAGAATTTCAAACGTAAAGGTAAGGGCAATCACGGGGATTAGCTTTCTCGCAATAGACCACTCATTTTTTAACATGCAGATATAAATACCTGACGGAACAAAAATAAGGATATTATTCATAATTTCGCGCCAGATCAAAACACCGTTTTCATCAAAAGACCCCTGTAGCGGAATCAGGTTGATCACTCGTATTCCGTCTGATAGTTCGGGGGAGTAAAAAGGCAGCTTAAAAAGGATAATTCCCGTTAATAGCAGTAAATATACCATGCATAATATGGCGGTAATTGTGTTTTGTTTTTTAAACTCCATTGTATCCTCTCGCGTTAGCTGCTTACGTTTGCGGTCCATTGCTTACTCATTCAACCCATATGCGCGGAGGAGTTCCAACGCTTTCCGTTCGCCTTCCTTTCCAACTGCTTTTGAATGTTTCATCAAAAGGTGTTTTCTCCTCCCACGCAGTAAGATAAAGCAGCATCAGCGTCAAATCTTTTATGGTGTTTTTCATTTTGCATCCATCCTTTAAAAGTACGAGCTGACGGCAAATTCAAATTGATCAATAAAAATCTCCTTGAAATTGCTTATATTATTTTGTTCATAAAAAAGCAGCATCGCTTTCTTGTAATCGCCGGAATCCACGGTGCGGAATGAAATCGGGCAATAGCCATTCCCCATGAGGAGCGCATTGCTGACGATGCGGGCCGTCCGTTTGTTCCCGTCCATGAACGGTTGAATATAGGAAATGAGGATCAGCGCGAGGAATGCTTTTTCAAAAACATCCGCCTTTTCATTGACAAGATCGCAAAGTAAAGCTGCGGCCTCCCTGATCTGAAATTCATTGTCAAGCGGCTGATAATTGGTGCCGGAAATGCCGACGCGCCTTGTCCTCAGGTTTTTGTCCACGTCCAAATCCTTGACTAAAATGCGATGGATATCTTCGATCCCGGATACGGAAAGCGGATTTAAATAATCACGATGATCCACAATGAAATCAATCGCTTCCTTGTGATTTAGCAGCATGATAGCCTCATCCTTTGTCTTTCCGGAAGCCGTTTCCTTCTCTTTCAGCAGCCGTTCCGTTTCCAGCAAAGAATAGGTATTGCCTTCGATTTGCGAAGACTTCCAGCTCAGATCAATCGCAAGGCGCTCCAGCTCTTTCCGATAAGAAGACCGGCTGAGCGTAGCAATATTGCTGAGATATATTTCTTGCAGCCGATTCAATTGGAGGTTCTCCGGTTCCGAAAAAATCTGCAAACCGCCAAGTACGGATCGTACCAACTCCCAATTAAAGAACGTCCGGATCTCTCTTTCGTCAATTTCTTTTTCATAATATTGATCCGCATCAATGGGCCGAAGAAGTTCGTACGCCGGGGAAATCTCATACCGTGTACTGCGGCCCTGCCCGGTCACCGTCAGCAGATTTTCCGAGACCATCTTCGCAAGGCTTCTTTTGACCGTTGGCAGACTGACGGACAACGTGTCCGGAAGCGCAGCAACCACATCCCCGGACGTACAGGATTTGTTTCGTTTGATGATATGAATAATCTCGTTTTCGCGCTCGCTCAGCACCAACAGCCCCCGTTTCGGCTCATCCATTTTCGATTTACGGCTCAATCATACCACATTTCGAGCCGAAACCGCCTTTTTCGTGAGCCGAAAATTTTCCAAATGAACATTCTTTGCCTACTCATCGAATAGTGCAAAAATCACAATAGACAAAATGCCCATTCCCCCTTATGCTTTTCATTATGAAGCCAAAAATTTATTCCATAATAATAATCGCCGCCATCCTCTCCATCACCGTAGCCGGCGTACTCCAAACAGCCTGCGCCCCCACTGCCGGCGAAGAGCAATCCTTTGCGTATCTAACCATCGCGCAAGAATTGATCCCCTACGAGTACATAGAATCCGCCGAGTCTCATGACCCGGGCGCGTCCGATGAATCAGCCGAGCCCGAAGAACCCGATCCCCCAAGATGTTTCATCATAGACCTGTCCGGCGCAAAAATCGAAAACAAAGACGCCGTCTATGATTTGATCGCCGCACACGTAAGCGTAGTAGGCGCCGAAGTCCTGCGGGGCGACGACCTGACCCCGGACGAAATAAAAAATCTAAACACCGCAGACCTCTACCCAACGCTCCTCGCCTTTCAAGACGAAAAACTAACCAAAAACAAATTGGTGACAGACCTATCCGTATCCTGGCCGCGCCAAGGCGAAGGCTACGGCACAAAGTACACCGTCGAAAAAACCGCAGGTGCCTGGCAAATCACCGCCAGCGAAGGTACGTGGATCAGCTGATATCGCGGAGAGAGTACCACCACGCGGAAACGGACAGACCCTGGCCGCTGATGAACGACATCCGCACCTTGCATGTGACCCGCATCACCAAAGAACAATGGACCGGTCTCGCGCCCTATTGATCCCATCGTAAAAGAGTTGTTTTGCCGGGCACGACAGAAATTTTCGTCTTGGCCGCGATATGATATTTATATGGGAACTTTTATCGAAGGAAGCATGCTGAAAACGATTCATGTTGTGGTCGCGATTATCTTAAAAGACGGACATCTTCTCGCAACGCAGCGGGGGTACGGGGGCTATGCCGGGTACTGGGAATTTCCCGGCGGGAAAATCGAGGCGGGGGAAACTCCGGAAGCGGCGGCGTGGCTGAACAAAGAAAACTTATATTCGGTAGAATGGCTTGGTGCCGACATCGAAGTGCTGAACGCGCTGGAATCCATTTTGCAAGGCGGGGACGCCGTATGAACAAGACGAACGCGATGCGTTTGCTGGACAGCGCCGGAGTCAGGGGCTGTCAGATTATTATAGATCCGGAAGCGTTGCGGGCGTTCCTCGGCGCACAGTTTTGTGATGTGACGAAATGATGGTTGTCTCTGAGCGGCAACTCTCATTGTTTTCATGTGTTCGCGCGAACCGAGTATAATAGAAGCATTACTTATCAAATCAGGAACTGTTTGCAGGAGGCGAAAGACATGACACTTTATGAAACGATTTTTGTTCGGCGTAGTGTGCGGAAGTATGACAAGACGCCGCTGGATGATGAGACGCTGCGCGGGATTCAGAAAATCCTGGATGAGGCGGAGCGTATTGACGGGCAGACGGGGCGGTTTGAAATCGTGGTGGGCAGCCGTGTCAAGAATGCGACGGCGCCGCATTACATCTTTGCTTTTAGCGAGGCGAATGATGGGGCTTATGCCAATGTGGGATATGTGCTGCAAAAGGTGGATTTGTATCTGCAGAGTATTGGCGTGGGCAGCGTGTGGCTGGGCGCGGGGAAGCCGGTGGAATCGGCGCCCGATTACGTCATCATGCTGGCGTTTGGGAAGACCGAGGTGCCGCTTCGCAGCGGGGCGCAGGACTTCAGGCGCTTGGTGCTTGGTGAGATCAGCGATGGGGACAACGCGGTGGCGCAGGCCGCTCGCCTGGCACCGTCGGCCGCGAACTCGCAGCCGTGGAAACTGCACTTTGAAGACGGCAAGGTCACGGTTCGCTATTTTGGCCGAGGCTTGCTGAAGGCCATGTTAAAGAAGATGAACAAGGTGGATATCGGCATCGTCCTGCGGCATATCGAGATTGCGCTCCTCAAAGAGGGGAAAACGGTGCGTTCCGTAACCGCAACAGCAGCGGCAGGCGGCGGCGATTTGACAGCAGAGATTACATATGTAGATTGAGAAACTCGCATACACATAATGTAACGATGAATCAGGTTCCGAAAATGCCATCCTTCTTTACGCAGGTTTATGCGGTCGTCGGCAT
>JAISJT010000142.1 GCA_031261395.1 Eubacteriales Family XIII. Incertae Sedis bacterium | reverse complement strand
GCATTTACTTTAAAACAAAAGCGTGGCACTTTGGAAGGCTTCGTTAACTCGCTTCGCTCAGACAGAACTGAAGCCTTGGCCAAAGTGGCACGCTTTTGTTTTGTAAATGCAGCCATTTTTCCGGCTGCGCAGTTTGCCTATGCAGGCGTCCCTGAAAGATAACAAAACCGTAACAATTTCCTTTGATAATTTTGAAAAAAGGTATTGACATGGGCAATTAGTTAGCATAGACTAACGATGTTGAGTAAGCCATTGCTAACCATAATGGGTATGGTGCTGAGAGGAGAAGAATGATGCCGTTGACATTGGCAAGACCACAGGACGGTGCGATGTTGATTCGCAAAGTCGGTGGCAGGGATGAAACGAGAAGACATCTGGCGGAGCTTGGCTTTGTGGCCGGCGAGCGGGTGCAGATCATTTGCGAGGTAGCGGGAAATCTGATCCTGAATGTGAAAGGCGCACGTGTGGCGCTGGACCGGCAGCTCGCACAGCGCATCATGGTGTAGAGGAAAGGAAGCGATGAAGACTTTAAGGGAAACGGCGAACGGCGACCGGGTGACGGTCGTGAAGGTTCACGGAGAGGGGCCGGTACGCCGGCGCATCATGGATATGGGCGTCACGAAAGGCGCCGAGGTGCTGATTCGGAAGGTGGCGCCGCTCGGCGATCCGGTCGAGATCAACGTACGGGGATATGAATTGAGTTTGCGCAAAGACGACGCCGGCATGATCGAAGTCGTTTGAGGATTGAGGAGATAGAAGGAGTTTTAAATATGGCAATTACGATTGCATTGGCGGGAAATCCAAACAGCGGCAAGACTACGATGTTCAACGAACTGACCGGCTCGTCGCAGCATACCGGCAACTGGCCGGGCGTGACGGTCGAGAAAAAAGAAGGACGTCTCAAGGGACGCAGGGAAGTGATACTGCAGGATCTGCCGGGCATCTACTCGCTCTCGCCCTATTCGCCGGAGGAGATCGTTTCGCGGTCCTATTTGGTCAATGACCGGCCGGACGCGATCATCAATATCGTCGACGCCTCCAATATAGAACGCAATCTTTATCTGACGACGCAGCTTCTCGAACTCGGGATCCCTGTCGTCGTCGCCCTCAATATGATCGACGTCGTGCGCAAAACCGGCGACGAGATCGACGCAAAAAAACTTGCGGGAGTCCTTGGGTGCGAAGTCGTAGAGACTTGCGCTCTGAAGGGCGAAGGCTCGGTGCAGGCCGCAGAACGTGCTATTGCGCTGGCCAAAAACAATCTTACCAACTCGGCCGAAGCCCATACCTCCTCTCTCTCAATTAGGCGAACGGCATTTTCAAGCGAGGTTGAGACCGCTCGTGACTCCATCAGCGGTCTCACCTCGGCACTTGAAAAGGTGAAGGACAAAGGCGAGGCATACGGCCGCTGGTTGTCGATCAAGCTTTTCGAGCGCGACGCAGAAGCGGCGAAAGACGCCGGCATCACGGAGTCGGCAGAGGGCAAGCGGGTATTGGCCGCGATTGAAAATATTACTGCAAGTCTTGAAGACGCGCTCGACGATGACAGCGAAAGCATCATCACCGACGGGCGCTACAATTATATCGCAGACGTCGTGAGGAAGACCGTCAAGAAGAAGGACGCTTTCGCGCTCACGCTTTCCGACCGCATCGACCGCGTGGTGACAAACCGCATCCTGGCGCTGCCGATTTTCGCGGGCGTCATGTTCCTTGTGTATTTCATCGCCGTTTCGACGGTGGGCGCGTGGGGGACGGACTGGGTCAACGAAGTGCTCTTTGGCTCGCTCGTGCCGGACGGCGTGGCGAGCGGACTCGAGTCTCTTGGCACGGCGGACTGGCTGAACGGACTCATCCTCGACGGCATCGTTGCCGGCGTGGGGGCGGTACTCGGCTTCATCCCGCAGATGCTCGTACTCTTCGTGCTGCTGGCCTTCCTCGAAGACTGCGGCTATATGGCGCGCATCGCCTTCATCCTCGACCGCGTCTTCCGGCGCTTTGGGCTGTCGGGCAAGTCCTTCATTCCGATCCTCGTCGGAACCGGCTGCGGCGTCCCGGGCATCATGGCTTCTCGGACGATCGAAAGCGACAACGACCGCCGCATGACGGTCATGACGACGACGTTCATTCCCTGCGGCGCCAAGCTACCGATCATCGCTTTGATCGCGGGCGCGCTGTTCCCGGGGTCGATGTGGGTCGCGCCCTCGGCGTACTTCCTCGGGATCTTTGCCATTCTGGTCTCCGGCATCATGCTGAAAAAGCTCAAGCGCTTTTCCGGCAAGGCGACGCCTTTTGTAATGGAATTGCCTGCATACCACCTTCCCACAGCGAGCGGTGTACTGCGTACTATGCTTGAGCGTGGACTTGCATTCATCCGGCGAGCCGGTACTATCGTGCTGGCGGCCACGGTTCTCGTATGGTTTCTTTCGAGTTTCGATACGTCAATGCATATGGTTGACACGGTAGATTCGATGCTTGCCGTCATCGGCGACAAGATCGCCGTCATCTTCAGTCCGCTCGGCTGGGGCGACTGGCGCGCCGCCGTGGCGACGATCACGGGTTTGATCGCCAAGGAGAATGTCGTCGGGACCTTCGGTGTGCTCTACGGTTTCGCCGAGGTGGCGGAAGACGGCGCCGAGTACTGGCCGCAGCTGGTCGCCGCTTTCACGCCGCTGGCCGCCTACGCCTTCCTCGCGTTCAACCTGCTCTGCGCGCCCTGCTTCGCGGCGATCGGCGCGATTCACCGCGAGATGATGGACGTCCGCTGGACGCTCTTCGCGGTCGGCTATCAGTGCGGCTTCGCCTATGTGATCTCGCTGATCATCTTCCAGCTTGGACGGCTCTTTGGCGGCGGCGGCTTCACTGCCGGCTCCGCAGTCGCGATCGTCTTCGTCCTCGCGCTGATCTACATGGTCGGTTTCAAAAAGCCCTATGCCGCGCCCGCTGCGGAACGCCTCACCGCCGCGCCCGCCGCGGACATCGCATAGGAACTTGCGGATCGTAATGAATACGGGTATTCTATGGACAATAATTATCGCCGCAGCTATCGCGTTTTGGATTGCGATGGCGGTGCGGTCGATGTGGAAGGCGCGGAAGCGCGGCGGCTGTTCGGCCGGTTGTTCCGGCTGCTCAGGGTGCGCCGCCTGCGCTGATTCCGAGGCAAACCACGAGCTGAGTCTCAAGACGGAGGAAGGTCCATGAGTGTAGATCACAATGCGATTGAAAAAACCGATGCTGTTCTTCATGAAGGGGAGGACAGTGTTTTTTATGTGCGTGACGGGGCGCTGTATATCGAGGGTGTACGCGCAAGCGATCTGGCAAAGAAATACGGCACGCCGCTGTACGTCTATTCGAACCGGATGATCCGGGAGCGTTTTGCCGAGATACGCCGTGATTTTTTGGACCGATACAGCCGGAACGACGGGCTGGGTGACGACCGGGCGGGCGCCTATGCGGCCTATGCCGCGAAGGCTTTTCTGACGCCTGTGATGTGCCGCATTGTCGCGGAAGAAGGATTCCTTTTAGACGTGGTATCCGGCGGGGAATTTTTCACGGCGATACAGGCCGGATTTCCCGCAGACCGAATCAAGTATCACGGGAACAACAAAACAATACAGGAACTCGAAGAGGCCATCGGCGCCGGGGTCGGGCGGATTGTGATTGACGGACTCGACGAACTTTTTATTATTGAAGAAATTGCGGAGAGGGCGGGGCGCATACAGCCAGTGTTGTTCCGAATCACGCCGGAGGTTTCGGCGGGGGCGCACGACCATATCACGACGGGGCGGCGCGACTCGAAGTTCGGGGTCCCGATGGACGAGGACGTGCTCTATCCGCTGGTGGGCCGCGCGGTCGAAAGCCCGCACATTCACTTTCTCGGCCTGCACTTCCACGTCGGCTCGCAGTTGTTCGACCCCGCGCCTTATATAGAGGCGACGGGGAAAGCGCTGGGCGTCATTGACGAAATCAACCGGCGGTTTGCTTATTCGGTGCCGGAACTTTGCATTGGCGGCGGTTTTGGGATTCGCTATACGCGGGCCGAGGAGCGGCAGCCTTACGCCGCCTTTACGGGGCCGGTCGTCGCGCTTGTCAATTCGTACTGTGAGGAGCGCGGGCTGATTCCGCCGGACATCGGCATTGAGCCGGGGCGCAGCATTGTCGGCGACGCGGGCGTGACGCTTTATACGGTCGGCAGTATCAAGCAGATTCCGGACGGGCCGAAATACGTCTCGATTGACGGCGGCATGAGCGACAATATCCGGCCTGCGCTGTACGGCGCCGTGTACGAAGCGATGCTCGCCGACAAGGCCGCGGCCAAGGCGGCGGACAAGGAAACGGTGACGATTTGCGGCAAACTCTGTGAATCGGGCGACCGCATTATCGACGGCGCTTCGCTGGCGAAGGCCGAGCGCGGCGACATCCTCTGCGTCTTTTCGACCGGGGCCTATGGCTACTCGATGGCGAGCAACTATAATAAGATTCCGAAGGCCGCCGCCTGCCTCGTGGACGGCGAGGAAGCCCGGCTCATCGTGCGCCGCCAGACTTATGAGGAAATGATTGCGCCCGAGATTTGAAGAAATCTCCAATTGAAGAAATGATCGTGACAATGATTTGAAGAAATCTTCAATTTGTGTTATAAATGAAATAACTATTGCGGCAGTGTGGTTTGGGGAAAGACGATGCTGCAAACAGACAGATAGCCGATAATGGTGGTGAATCATGTTTTTGCCGAAAAAGACCGTAGTTCTCATTACGATTGTTATTATAGCTGTGGATGCGGCGCTGATCCTGGCCGGATATTTTTTGTCCGGTTCCGGCGGTGCGGCAGTCGTCGCTTTGCCGGTCGCGGTGATCGCGGCGGTCTTGATCACCTTGCTGCCGATTCGCGCTATGCTCCGCCGGTTGAAAGCCGGCGCTGAAAAGCTCGACAAATTTCTTTCATTTGCATCTGCCGGACATTTGGACAAGCGCATTGAAGTGGATGAGACCGGCGATTTTGCAAAAATCGAAGAGAGCCTGAACGCGATGATGGAAAATATGGACAAGATGAGCCGCGCAAAGAGCGACTTTCTTTCCAGCATGAGCCACGAAATACGCACGCCGATGAGCGCCATCATTGGTATGGCGCAGATCGCACGCGGCGCCAAAGATGAAGAACGGATACAGGACTGCCTGCAAAAAATCGAAGACAATTCCAAGCATCTGATTGGCGTGATCAACGATATACTTGATTTTTCAAAACTCGAATCCGGAAAGCTCCTGCTGGACGAGCAGCTGTTTTCGCTGAAGGAGGATTTGACATTTGTCGAGTCGATGTTCCATGGAAAGATGGAAGAAAAGGGACTCGGTTTTCGGATTTCCATCAAAAATATCACGCATGACGGCATCGTCACAGACTCGCTCAGGCTCAATCAGGTCCTGATCAATTTGTTGTCGAATGCCGTCAAATTCACGGACAGCGGCGGTTCGGTCAGCCTGTCGGTGAGTGAAGTGATGCATGTAGACGGCGAGAGCGTGTACTCGTTTGCCATCAACGATACGGGGATCGGCATAGAACCGGAACAGGCGAAAAAACTGTTCACCCCCTTTGTACAGGCGAATGCCAGCACGACGAAGCGCTACGGTGGCACAGGATTGGGCCTGGTCATATCCAAGAACATCGTGGAAAAGATGGGCGGCGATATCGAATTGGACAGCATACCCGGCGAGGGCAGCACCTTCAGTTTTACCATTCGCGTGGCAGCGCAGGAGGAAGCGGAACACGTCGATACGGATGAAGAAGAAAATGCCGCGCCGGATTTCCACGGCAAACGACTTCTGATCGTGGATGACATCGAGATCAATCGCGAGATCGCGGTAGAGATCCTGCGCGAAACCGACGTCGAGATGGAAACCGCCGAAAACGGACAGGTTGCCTTGGATATGTTCCTCGCGGCCCCGGAGGGATATTATGATATGATCCTCATGGATATGCAGATGCCGGTCATGGACGGCTGCGAGGCAACCGAGATGATTCGCAAGAGCGGCAGAGAAGACTCGGAAAAAATCAAAATCGTTGCTGTCACGGCAAACGTCATGCGTGACGATATCATGCGCGTATATGCATCGGGCATGAACGGTCATATCGGAAAACCGATCGATTTTGGCGAGGCGTACAAAATCATGGCAAAAATGTTGCAGTAGGGTCTGAGGATGGGTCAAAACACAGAGGTGGCATGGGAATGAAAAAACATGGAACAAACAGAGCATACATCGTGATCGCTGTCTGCATCGTTCTTTTTCTGACTGTCAGCATTCTTTCTTTCACCTCGATCCGGCAGCTTCAGGGAAATGCACGCGTCGTCAATTACGACGGCATCGTGCGCGGCGCTACACAAAAGCTCATGAAAATGGAATTGCAAAATGCGTATGCGGGCGGTGTCGATCTCGATGCGCGTGATGCATTGCGCAATCGTCTTGACCGCATTCTGAACGCCTTGGACACCGGCAAGGGCGAGGACACGGAGGCGGAGACGCTCAGCAATATCATTGCTCTGCCGGATGAAACACATCAAAATGACATTCAGGAACTGCTCGGAAAATGGACGCTGCTCAAGGCCGAGATCGACCGCGTGCGCGGAGGCACAGATCCGCTCGAACTCTATACGCTGAGCGAGGACTATTTCAAACTCGCCAACACGACGGTGTTTGATGCGGAAGCGTATTCGGAAGGTCAGGTCAACCGTACCACGAGGATTTTGCTCTTCGTGAACGGGATCTTCGTCTTGTTCATCATCGTCGCCGGCATTTTCATCATCCGGGGGATGGCGGTCAGGCGGCGTGCCGACGCCTTGGGCAAGATCGCCTATGTCGATCCGCTGACCCAGATGGAAAACCGCGCGAGCTGCGAAAGGCTGATTTCGCGCCTGAAAGAAACGCCCGGACAGGACGCTATCGCGGTGGTGATGTTTGACATGAACAATCTCAAAATGGCCAATGATTTTCTCGGACATCAGGGCGGCGACAAGATCATCTCGCAATTTGCAAAGATCATCACAGAAGAGGCGAAGGAATATGGCTTCATCGGAAGGTACGGCGGTGATGAATTCCTCGGGATTTTCGAGAAGGCGAGTGGCGAGCGTGCGGAGGAATATCTCGTGAAGGTCAGAGACCGGATCGCCGCATACAATTCGCTTCAGGTGAACGATATCGAAAAGATCAGCTTCGCGGCCGGCGTCTCGGAAGGGCGTTTGGACGAAACAGGGATCGATGATATGATTTACGACGCAGACCGCAATATGTACGCCAACAAGCGTGAGATGAAAAGAAAAATGTAGATAGCGCTTATTATTCAAAAAATCGCTTGTCCGCATACCCCACTTTCAGTGTTGCGTATTGAAAGTCGTTATCACCGCTTGGATGCACAAATACCGGCGATGTCGCAACAAGACCATTCTTCTCCAAGG
>JAISJT010000127.1 GCA_031261395.1 Eubacteriales Family XIII. Incertae Sedis bacterium | reverse complement strand
TATACCTACTCAATCATTATGGCAAAAAAGCGCCCGGGTGTCAACAGAAAATGTTGATCTCCAGGCATTTTTTTAGAAAAAATTTTAGTTGAGTGTCATTTCTTTTGGAAGTTTAGAGTTACTGTTCACGCATGCTCTAATTTGCGCCGAGATTATCACTTTTCCGCATATTTTTCTAAATATCTCATGATTTTTGCGGAAAAGTGATAATCTCGGCGCAAATTAAGTGTACTTTTGGTCAAAATAATAATACCCAGTGACCCAGGTTGTTCGCAGATTAAACCCTTTTCACTCATGGTAGGTTTGCAATGTTAGGTAGCAATGACGCAGTATCAAAACGCCTGAACTGCTGCGCGCTTCGGGTCATGCCACGGGGTTGACTGAAAATAGGATGGCTGTGCTCAATGGGTGGCGGGAAGTCGGGGTTCTTTTTGTGAAAGTTTTGTGTGCCCGACCGGATATTATTCTATAAAATGAA
Organism: Eubacteriales Family XIII. Incertae Sedis bacterium; assembly: GCA_031261395.1. Lineage (GTDB taxonomy): Bacteria > Bacillota > Clostridia > Peptostreptococcales > Anaerovoracaceae > WRMW01. The sequence goes on along the minus strand of JAISJT010000127.1, from coordinate 20,556 downwards.
ACTGTAGTATATTTTGACGCGACAGGGCGACTTCGGTTCGCCTGGGGCAACCGGTCTCGACGATGCGGCCCGGGCTCTTGTTCGGGTGACGAATTGTTGCTATACTCGGGTTATTATGAAAAGCAAGGGGTACACGCAATATTCTGCTTATGAATTGTCAAGATATATTGACGAAACGCTTGACAAGAACGATTTGAGCAAGGCCGCTGCAAACGAGTTGCTGACCCGCGTCGTGGGGAAGGAAGTTTCGGAGTGGTTTGATTTGCCGCAGGAGGCAGTCATCGAGTTGACCAAGGAGCCCGCCGCGGCGAAATATGCGGAGTGGAACGCTTTGCTGGAGGCGGCGGTGGCCTACACCTACCATGCGAAGCTGCTCCGTCCGGCGCCTGCTTGGACGTACAAAACGAAACTGTCGTCAAAATTCAATCCCAGAGAGGAGCTCACCCGAAAAAGCGACGACTATTACTGTGAGCTGCTGATCGAAACCCCGATAGAATTTCATGAAAGAAATATCATTTTTTCCAGAAAGGAACTGTTGCATTTATGAGCCATGAAATGCCTGAAAAAAACGCAACGGATATCGTAGCGCTGTCGAAAGAGTTTTCATTGGACATTGATGATATCCGAAATGCCGTGGTGAAATATTTCCGCGCGCCGCTTGAAAATGCGCAAGGCGGGAATCTGCTGATCACACTCGAAAAAATCAAAGAGCAAAGAAAGAAAGGAACAATGATCATGAAAGAACTAATCCTGTATTACTCTTTTGGGGGCGCCACGCGGCGTTACGCCGAGGCGCGCGCACAGGAAGACGGCGCGGAACTGGTTGAAATCAAGGAAGTCACGAAACGAAATGGCTTTACCGCATGGATTCCGGGCGTGTTTCAGGCGATGGGACATACGAAAACCGCTATTGAGCCGATAGAAGCGGATCTTGACGCCTATGAAAAAATCGTGGTGGCGGGACCCATATGGGCAGGCAATGCGGCGCCGGCGGTCAACAGTGCGGCAGCGCTCCTTCCGAAGACGGCAAAGATAGAACTCGTTTTGGTCTCGGGATCGGGCACAGGCTACGGTGAAAAACTTGCAGCCGCAGTTCGTGCGAACGGAAACGAAGTGACCGAAGTCGTGAATGTCGGCGCAAAGAAGAATTAGGCCGCTTGCCGGCACGGGCTGATTCAAATTCTATTTTTTGAGGTATAATGCTAATTGCAAGCAGGGAGATGTTGAGTAATTTTTTTGGTGGAGGATTTCACAGATGACAATGCGGAATAGTATGGCAAAGCCAAGCCGTATGGGCGCACTTCGCATGATTTGCATTTTGGCGACCCTGTGCTTGGTGTTTTGGGGGATGCCGGCGGGGGTTCATGCGGCTGCGGAAGATCCTGCGGAGGAAGCTCCGGCCGAACTGGAACCATTGGATTTGAGTACGGTGGACATTTGGATCGGTGCAACGCAGGTTGTAGCGAACGGCGGCGTCTCCGGTTCTGTTCCCGGCGTTTCATGGAATGCTTCAAACGGGACTCTGACTGTTGCTCCCGGCGCCTATGCCGGTCTGACCATTAGCGGAGGAGCCTCGACCGATACGATCACGGTTCAGGCCGGCGGAGCGGTTTCTTTTACGGGTAACGGCGCTAACGTCCCCGGCGCATCCAGCGGAATTAATTCTTTGCCCAACAACTCCGGCGTTGTGGTTTTGTCCGGAACTTCCGGTAACCCAACACTGAAACTCACCGGCGGACCAATCACCGTGAATGCGATAAACAATGCCGGCCCCTCAAATCTGGGCAATTTCGGCTATCCCGGAATCTCTATTATGGGAAATCTTGATATAGATAACTCCCAACTCACCACCAATGGTTCCGATGAGACGGCACCGGGCATCGAAGCCGGCTGCGGCATCTTTGCCCCGGCAGGGGATATCACGATCAACAGCTACCAACCGGTGACGGCCAACGGCGGCAGCAACCCCAATGGGTCCGGCGGCGCCGGGATCGATGCGTACGACAAACTCACTCTGACAGGGCAGCCGATCACCGCGAACGGCGGCAGCGGGCTGCAGGGCGGCGCGGGTATTGTCGTCTCCGATTTGTCGGCCGGATCAGGTTCCGTGGATACGGCTCTGAGCTTTAACAACGGCAGCTTCACGGCCACGGGCGGCGTTGGTACAAACGGCGCCGGCGGCGCCGGTATTGTCACGCCTTTCTCGATCGCAATCAGCAGCGGGGCAAATATCACGGCCACCGGCGGCACGGGAACGACCGAAGGCGGCGCCGGTCTTGCGGCGGCTACGCCAACCACGCTAGCCCCCAACCCGAACCCCAGCAATGGCATCAGCAGCAGCAATGGCGGCGTGATCGTCGCGACGGGCGGTGCGGGCGCCGGCAACGGCAATGGCGGTGCGGGCATCCAAACCGGGGTTTTGACCGTTGTTGGCGGATCGGGAATGACAGGTACCGGCGGGGCCGGGGCCGGCAGCGGAAGCGGCGGTCAAGGTGTACTCGCAAGCGGCAGCGTTGACGAACACAGCATCGACGCCAACTCCGGCGCACAGCTAAGCGGCACCGGCGGAAACGGCGGGCCGACCAATGGCGCCGGCGGCGATGGCGTCACGGCAGAATCGGATATCACCACCTCAAATGGCGCACAGGTCACAGGCCAGGGCGGAAACGGCGGCGGCACAGGCGACGGAGGCATTGGCGTTGTTGCCGGCGCGGACAATACGGCCCCGGCAATCACCGCCAATAACGGTACAAAGGTCATCGGCAAAGGCGGCAACGGCGGAAACAATGGCGGCAACGGCGGAGATGGCATCAATGTCGGCGGCGCGGCCAGACCCCAAAATACTCCGAGCGTTGTCAATAGCGGCGGTGTCATTGAAGGCGGCGGCGGCACAGGCGGCGGCAGCGGAGGCACCGGTGACGGCGGCGACGGAGGCACGGGCATCAACACGGGCGGCGGCGGTTCATCCACAACAGGCGGCGGCGACACAACAGGCACCGGCGGCAGCGGCGGGGACGGTACCGGCAGCGGTGACGGCGGTGGCGGCGGCACTGGCATCAACACAGGCGGCGGAGATTCCACCACGACAGGCGACGGTTCCTCAACGACAGGCACCGGCGGCGACGGCGGGGATAGTACCGGCAGCGGCGACGGTGGTGGCGGCGGCACGGGCATCAACACCGGCGGCGGAGATTCATCCACGACAGGCGGCGGCGACACAACAGGCACCGGCGGTGGTGGCGGAGACAGCGACGGCGGAAATGGCGGCGACGGCGGCACTGGCATCGATACAGGCGGCGGAGATTCCACCACGACAGGCGCCGGCTCATCAACTACAGGCGACGGCGGCGCAGGCGGTGACGGCGGCAATGACGGCGGTGACGGCGGCGACGGCATCAACACAGACGGCGGAGACGTCAACACAGGCAATGGTTCATCCACGACGGGCGACGGCGGAAATGGCGGCGACGGCGGAGTGAGCGGCGGCGACGGCGGCACAGGAATCAGCACCGGCAGCGGCGACGTCAACAATGACGACGGCGGGAAAACGAAAGGCAACGGCGGTGACGGCGGAAATGGCGGCACAGGCAAAGGCGGCAATGGCGGACACGGAATCGATACCCACAAAAACCATGGCGGCACAGGAAAAGGCGGAAAAGGCGGCAGCGGAAATCCGCCGGGCAAAAACGGCAAGGATGTACACGAAACGGATCCGGATCCGACCAAGCCCCCACTTGAAGAGAAGGATCCCCCCAAGCAGGACAACCCCGACCAATCCATCAGTACATCTCCAAAAACCGGGGATAGTTTCGATATGATGCCTCCGATCGCGGCCATAGCCATAGCGGCATTCCTACTGTTGCTGCCTTGGAGAAAGCGGAAAGAGGAAAACGCCCCGCCGAAATGATCACCCGTGAAGAAATCGAAAACGCACTGCGTAACCATGCGGCGGGATCGGTTTCACACACCCGTGATTTTTCCGTCCTGCTTCCTCTCGTTGAAAAAGACGGCGAGCTGCATATTCTCTATGAAGTACGTTCGGATGATTTGGACGTCCAGCCAGGCGAAGTGAGTTTCCCCGGCGGCGCGGTCGAGGACGGAGAGACGCTCAAAGATGCAGCGGTACGCGAGACTTCCGAGGAACTCGGCATTTTGCCGGGCGAGATCACCGTACTTGCCGAACTCAACTATTTGGTCACCTACAGCAATTTCACGCTTTATTGTTTTCTCGGAGAAATCCCCTACCCTGCGCTTGCCGCGGCCGAGGCAAACCGCGCAGAGGTAAAAGAAACCTTTCTTGTCCCTCTGTCTTTCTTTTGTCAGACCGAACCCGAGATATATTTCAATCGCCTTGCCGTCTGTCCGGATCCAAATTTCCCGACAGAAAAAATCTCGGCCCACGGCGGCTATACCTGGCGCACGGGCACGAACGAAGTAATGATTTATACGTGGAAGGATGCAGGATCCGGCAAAGAATACGTCATCTGGGGGATGACAGCCAAACTGACCTGGGATTTTGTTCGGCTTCTTAGGCTTTGCGGTCTGGCCTAAACGGCGCGGTGCTCTGATAGATAGTTTTCGATTGCCGCCACCTGTTCCGGGGTCGGCAGGATCAGACCTTTTTCCGGGTCGTCATGGTTTTCGCACAACCCGCAGGGATAGCGGTCGGCGGCTGACAGTCTCGGTTCCTGGCACGGGCCCGAAGATGGATCTGACGGAGGTGTGACCGCAGCCGTGAGTTCGATGCCGTTCTTCAGCGCGGACACGATCTCGTCGATATCTATTATAGAAAAAATAGGAAATCCAAGTTCGTACTGGGCCTCGGCAACAGCGGAAAGCCTGCCGCCTCCCGCAGCGCCACCGCCACGCTCGGCGCGGTCGACAGCGATGACGGAGCCGACGATCTCGGCGCCGGGTGCATTGGCGCGAATCAGACCGGCGGTCTCGCGAAGCGCGGTGCCGGCGGTCATGACGTCATCGATGATGAGGATTTTGTCCCCGCAGGCGGGCTGTCTGCCGACGAAGAAGCCTCCCTCGCCGTGATCCTTGACCTCTTTGCGGTTGAAGCACCATCCAACATTGGTATCGAACGCGGCGCTCAGCGCGATGGATGCGGCCGTGGCGAGCGGTATACCTTTGTAGGCGGATCCGAAGACGATCCCTATGTCGCCGGGAATCACGCCGAGCTGAACCTTTTCGTCGATGGCCCGCGCGTAGAAGCAGCCGAGACGCGAAATGGCATGCCCTGTATTGAAGCGCCCCGCGTTGATCATATATGGCGACTTGCGCCCGCTTTTCAAGGTGAAATCACCAAAAGTCAATGCACCTGATGCAAGAAGAAATTTGACAAAGCTCTCTTTGTAGCTCACTGTATTTGTCCTTTCTGTCAAGATACTTCCCAATTTTTCAGGGAATCCCCGGGTTTCCCCGGGGACGCCCCGGTTTGTGCCCCCCACAGTATGTACATACCACGAAAAGCGGGTGTTCAATCACATATTCTCAGAATATTTTTCACTTGATTTTCCGGTGTCGAATCTGAGATATTCGGCAAGTTCGCCGAGGATTCGTACAGGTGCGCGCGGGTCGATCAATGCCGCCGTGCCGACAGCCACAGCGTTCGCACCGGCCAGGATCAGCTCGTAAGCGTCGGCGCCGGTCATGACGCCGCCCATGCCGATGATCGGAACTTTGTCGCCCACGGCCTGCCTCGTCTCCCAGACCATGCGCACGGCGACGGGATGGATGGCAGGACCCGAGAGGCCGCCCGCTCCTGTGCTGAGCACGGGCCTCCCCGTCTTGAGGTCGATGCGCATACCCTTCAAAGTGTTGATGAGGGTGAGGCCGTCCGCGCCCGCATCCAGCGCCGCTCTCGCGATCTCTGTGATGTCCGTGACATTCGGTGTCAATTTGACAAGCAGGGGTTTTGCGCCCGCAGCAATTTTGCATTTTCTCACGAGGTCTGCCGCCACCGCGGGGTCAGTGCCAAAACTCATGCCGCCGCATTTGACATTGGGACAACTGATGTTGAGTTCGAGCAAGTCGACGGCGCTGTCCGCGAGCCCCTCGCAGACTTTCGTATAATCCTCCGCTGTACGGCCGACGACATTGGCGCAGACGGTGGCGCCCGCCGCCTTCAGCATGGCGAGTTCACCGCCGGGTGCGAGGTAGGCCTCGAGGCCGCGGTTGGCGAGGCCGATCGCATTGAGCATGCCGCCGTGCGTCTCCGCGATCACCGGCGCGTCGTTGCCGGGCCAGGGCGTCGGCGATACGCTTTTCGTAGTGACCGCGCCGAGCGCCGCCGGATCATAATATCCGGACGACTCGCGATAGTTGTATGTACCGGAGGCGGTGAGGATCGGATTTTTCAGCCACACCCCCGCGATATTTACAGCATTTCCCATAATAATTTCACCACACCACTTCCTCTGCCCAGAACACGGGCCCGTGCACGCAGACTTTCTTTTTGATGATGCCGTCCGGACCCGGATTGTTTGGCCCGTTTTGAGGCTTTTCGGGGTCGTTCAGCGGTCGTGTTTTTGCCGTACACCCGGCGCAGGCCCCATAACCGCAGCCCATACGTTCCTCGAGGGAGACGCGAAGGCTGATGCTGTTTTGAACGCACCAGGCCGAGACCGCCGCAAGCATCGGACGCGGCCCGCAGGAAAGCGCCAGGACATCGTCCTCCCGGGCAAAGGTTCCTCCGTCATCCCGGGCGCCGCCACTGTCATCCCGGGCGCCACCTCTGTCATCCCGGGCGCCACCACTGTCATCCCGGGCGCCACCTCTGTCATCCCGGGCGCCGACCCTGTCATCCCGGGCGCCGACCCGGGATCCATCAAGCAAATCAACCACAGTAGCCGGCCCCGAAATCGTATGAACCTCATCGCAGATTCGCCCAAAACGTTCGTCGAGCCAGGGGTCCTTGCGGTACCCAAGAAAAGCTGCGATAGCGACATCTGCACCATAGATCCCGCGAAGTTTCTGCGCCGCAAAGAGCAGCGGCGGGATGCCCGCGCCGCCGCCGATCAGAATGACGCGCCGCGTTTTGGACGCGCCTTCGCGTATCAAAAGGCCGCCGGGGTAGTCAAAAAATCCGGTACCAAGAGGCCCCATCATTTCTATTGTATTTGGCGCGAAATCAGAAGCGGCACGGAGCAAAGACAAGGCTTGCGTTCCCGCTCCGACTACAGCATAGATGAGCGAAAGTTCTCCCGTGTTCTTATCCGCGCCGGCGATGCTAATCGGCCGGGGAAGGAGCATCGCTCCGTCCGGCAAATACACATTGACAAACTGCCCCGGCGCCGCCGCCCGCGCAATATCCGGCGCGTCAAGAATCAGTTCAAAGACGCCTTCCGTGACGGGCTCATTTTTGACGATCCGGTAATGATCTCTCACGACGGCACGATCTTCTTCAGGGCTCACAGCACGGCTCCGATCTCGTCACGCATCTTCAGCGCGGCGGCCCTGGCCGATTTCCCGACGTGCCCGGCGCCCTTCCCCTCGGCCTTCCAAGCACCGATAATGCCGCGCGAGGAATTCACGATCGCACCTTTGCCCCGGCTGTCGAAAAACCTTTTGATATCTTGCGCCGCAGCGCCTTGCGCCCCATAGCCCGGCACGAGGAAAAACGTGTGAGGCATGAGTTCGCGCAGACGTGCGCCCGTCTCAGCGTGGGTCGCGCCCACGACAGCGCCGACCTTGCTATATCCGCCGGCTCCAATCAGACCATCGCCCGCGCCCCAGTCACTGACCAGCCCGGCAACATACTCGTAAAGCGGCGCGCCCGTCTCCTCAAGGATGAGATCCTGAATATCCGCCGAGCCCGGGTTGCTCGTCTTGACCAAAACGAAGATGCCTTTGTCCCGCACCCGCAACACTTCCAAAAACGGTTCGATGCTGTCCGCTCCCAAATAAGGATTGAGCGTCACCGCATCTTCCCGCCAAATCTCAAACTTCTGCCCGAACAGCGGCTGCGGCTCGATGTGCCCGGCATAAGCCTTCGCCGTAGACCCAATGTCCCCGCGCTTGATGTCGCCAATCACCATCAGCCCGCGCCCCACAGCATATTCGCACGTCATGCCGTAAGCCCTGAGCCCGTCGAGCCCGTAGCGCTCATAGAAGGCGATATTCGGTTTGACCGCAGGGACAATGTCGGCCACAGCGTCGATGATCTCGCGATTGAATTTCAGCAGAGCAAAAGCCGCAGCCTCCGGCGTCTCTTTAAACGTCTTCGCCACCTCACCCAGCATCTTCTCAGGAATCACTTCAAGCGTCGGGTCAAGCCCCACGCAAATCGGACACCCCAACGCCTCAATACGGTCCATCAGTCGATCAATCATGTCTCATTACTCCGTTCTCTTACCTTGTCCCTACTTTTTCACTGTTCCATTTTACTTCAACACCCAACAGTTTGGCGAATTTCGCGTTCTGTTCGTAATCCAGCCCAAATACAGCCCAAAAATACGAACGGAACGCCTTTTTGACACAAAAACACCCCCATATCGTGTCGAAAAGCCGTTCTGTTCGTAATCCAAGCCCAAATACGGCCAAGAATACGAACAGAACGCATTTTTGACACACCCGCATTTTGGGTACAATTACTTTGCGGACACATACGCGCTCCTGCCGTCTATCACGGTCTGCATCACGCGGCCGCAGACCGGCATACCGTGAAACGGCGTACTCCGGCCCTTTGTGCGGAAAGTGTTTCGATCGATTTCGTACGACGTGCTGAGGTCAAGCAATACATAGCTGTCGTCTGCGGGCGGTAGCCCGATGATCTCGGCAGGTCGGGTCGCCATCAGGCGAACCAACTCATCCAGCGTCATATAGCCGCCCTTTACCAATACCGTATAGCAGACGGGGAAAGCCGTCTCTAACCCCACGATCCCGTTTGCCGCCGCATCCACAGACCCGGCTTTCGCGGCCGCCTCATGCGGCGCATGGTCCGTCGCGATACAGTCAATAGTTCCATCGCACAGCCCCTCGATCAGCGCCATCCGGTCGCGTTCCGCAGCCAGCGGCGGATTCATCTTTGCGTCCGCGCCCTGCTCCCGCAACGCAGCCGACGTCAAAGCGATATAGTGCGGCGCCGTCTCGCAAGTCACAGGTGCGCCCGCCGCCTTAGCGTCACGAATGAGACGCACGCTCTCCGCGAGGCTCACGTGCTGTATGTGTACCCGCGCACCCGTCCGCCGCGCAAGCCAAACATCGCGCCGTATCGTCTCCGCCTCCGGCTCCGCATGATCCATCACCACGAGCCCGAGCCGCGCCGCCCGCAGGCAGACCTCCTCCATCAAAACCAAATCGGCCAGGGTCTTCCCATCTTCGGAAACCCCGCAAACCCCATGTCCGGTCAGCTCCTTGCAGCGCGTTTCCGCAGCATCCATCGCATCAAGATCGACCAGTTCCAAGCCTGCCTGCCCGATCGTCATCGCCGAAACCGCCAAAACATGAACGCCACCGGCCTCCCCCGCCTCCCGTCCAAGCCGGTCCACCGTCATCAAAGTCTCCGCGCAGTCGATCGCCGGCCGCGTATTCGGCATCATGCAAACCGCCCGGTATCCCCCGGCTGCTGCCGCCCGCGCGCCCGATGCAATTGTCTCCTTCTCCGCAAATCCCGGCTCACGGAAATGCACGTGCAAATCGACGAACGCCGGCGCGCGCACCAACCCCCCGACCGTCATCATCTCGCTCACGCCGCTCAAACCCTGACGATCTCGTCGCAATACTCGCAGCGGTACTCCTGCGTCTTCGGGTCAACCAACAGGAAGATGTGCTCAAGCCCCGGCTCGGCCGATGTCACGCAGCGCGGGTTCTTGCAGCGGATGACATCCACCACGATTTCCGGCAGCGCCAGTTTGACCTTGCGCGCCAGTTTCCCGCGCTCGATATAGTTGACCGTCGCGCCGCAGTCGAGCAAACCCAGCGCCGTGATATCAACATCGAGCATATTCTCAAGTTTGATGATATCCTTGCGCCCGATCTTGCCCGAAGCGGCGTTCATAATGAGCGCGACTGTATCCGTCCTCGTATCGATTCCCAAGTGTGAAAGGATTTTCAGCCCCTGTCCCGCCTTGATGTGGTCGATCACGATTCCGTTTTCAATGCTATTGACTTCCATAGATTTACCCCCTCGCCTCCTGCATCTGCCTGTCCAGTGCCTCCGGTTCTCCGATCCCCAGCAGTCCCATGATCAGCGCCATGCGGACGTACATCCCGTTGCGCGCCTGCTTGAAATACACCGCGCGCGGATCCGCATCCACCTCGGAAGCGATCTCGTTCACGCGCGGCAGCGGATGCATCACGATCATGCCTTCCTGCGCCTGCCCCATCTTTTGCCCGTCAAGGATATAACTATCCTTCAGGCGGATATAGTCTTCTTCGTTAAAAAACCGCTCCTTCTGCACGCGCGTCATATACAAGATGTCGAGACTGCCAATCACGTCACTCATGCTGCGCGTCTCCGTACACACACACCCGCCGGCCTCTATCATACGGATCACATATGCCGGCGCCCGCAATTCCTCCGGCGAAATCAGCACAAACTCGATCCCCTCATGCACACTCAAGGCCTTGATCAGACTATGCACCGTGCGCCCGAATTTCAAATCCCCGCACAGTCCGACGCGCAGCCGATCTATCCGACCCTTCTCGCGCCGGATCGTGAGCAGATCCGTCAGGGTCTGCGTCGGGTGGTGATGACCGCCGTCGCCCGCATTCACCACCGGCACATCCGAATGCATCGCCGCCACCCGGCAGCTCCCCTCTTTCGGATGCCGGATCACAGTGATATCCGAATAACACCCCACGGTGCGCACTGTGTCGGCAATACTTTCGCCCTTCGCCGCACTGCTGCTCTGTGCTTCGGAAAATCCAACAGTCTGACCGCCAAGCCTCAGCATCGCCGTTTCAAAGCTCAGCCGCGTCCGCGTACTCGGTTCAAAAAACAACGCCGCCAGCACCCTGCCCCTTGCCGCCCCGGCATAGCGCTCCGGCGCCTGCTGGATGCGATCCGCGAGGTCAAACAACGCATCCATCTCCGCCTCCGAAAAATCCCCGGGTTCCAGCAAATTACGCCCCGTCAAGGCCTTCAGTTCATCCATTTACGCCTCCTTCACTACAATATTTGCACAAAAAAAATCTCCCTCAAGGGAGAAACCTCTGCCATGCGCGTATGCAATTTTCCGTAGTACCATTTGCAAGTCCACCTCCAACCAATTCTGCTCTACAAATTATTATACAACATCCCGCACCCCCGTCAACGAATTTTACAAATTCCTTAATAATTGCGAGACCCACTTGAAACGTACAACCGCATTTTGATATGATTGCCCGATGCTTTTAAAATTTTTGAAAGAACACAGATCACGTATCCTTGGCCATGCCGCCTTCCTCGCGGGCATGTCTGTCTTGCTCACGGCCTTCATCCAGTGGCGGATCGAAATGCCGGAATTCATTACGGCAAACACACCGCTCTTCTTCTTCAGTGCGATCCCGCTGTTTTTCATCCTCGTCATCGCCTTAGGAGTCTTCGGAAATCTCTGCCTCGGGACCTGCGTCGTATCTGCCGGCCTTGTGCTGCTGACCTATGCCGACACCGTCAAGTACGCACTCCGCATGGAGCATGTCTTCCCCGGCGACATCGAGATGTTCTTCCATCTGGGCGAACTTTCGGGGATGTACGATGCAAAAGACTCGATCCCGCAATGGTTTTTCGCGGGCGGTCTCATCGCAATCGGGATCGTCCTCACGATCCTGTTACAAAAAAAGAACAGGCAAAATCCAAGACCGGTCCGCGTCCGTGTGTTCACCCGCCTATCTTTCGTCATCATAGGATTCGCCCTATTGTTGCTATCGACGTGGCCGATCCGCAGCCCGCAAACCGGCGATATCACACCAATCGGCTACGACTATATCGCCTGGAACCAGACGATGAACTATGAGCAAAACGGATTCATCGCCGCCTTTGTCAGCAACCTGAAAGCCTTTGGCATGGAAGAGCCGGAGGGATATTCCGAAGAGGCCGTCAAAGCCATTGCGGACAAATATCAAAAGATTGCGAGCGCCGATGATTCTCTCAGGACAAGCCTTTCAGACATAGGCGTCGATGTAGTCTATGTGATGAACGAATCTTTTTCGGATCCGGACCGGTTTTCCGGGCAATATCCGTGGGACGGCCCGGCGACCGAATTGGTACCGGAACTGCACCGTATCTTTCGCGAATCCGCCCACGGCTGGATCTATTCACCGCGCTACGGCGGCGGTACCGCCAATATCGAATACGAAGCGCTGACCGGATTTTCGACCTATTTCACAAGCTGGGCCTATCCCTATCAGAGCATGCTCCCAAGCATGGAGCGCTTCCCTTCGGTGGCGCACCTGTTCAAAGCTGCAGGCTACGACACGATCGGACTTCATGCGTACGGAGCCACCATGTACCGCCGGAACACGGTCTATCCTATCATGGGCTATGACGAATTCCACGGCGCAGAGGAATTCAACTACAAGACCCACGACAGAAGCGCGTACTATATTTCGGACAAAAGTTCCTACAGCGAAGCGAAATCTTATTTGGACGGCAGCGCCGGCAGCAAATTCATCACGCTCGTCACGATGCAAAACCATCCGCAATACGGCAAGCAGTTCAAAGAGCAGGCGTTCCGTTCGACCGCATGGGACGAGTCCTATAGCATGCGGAAAAAAATCCAGGATTATATGGAGCTCATCCACAGTTCGGATGCGGCAACCGGCGCCTTTGTCGACTGGGTAGCCGCACGCGAAAAGCCGACAGTGGTAGTCTTTTGGGGCGATCACCTGCCGGGCGTCTACGATCAATTGTTGAAGACCGACGCCACGCTTGGCTACGAAACCCCCTATTTCATCTACGCAAACGCGGGCGCACAGGAACTCTGCGCCGGGAGCCCTGAGGACGACCTCGGCGAAGTCTCTCCGAATTTCGTGTCAAGTGATTTGTTTGACTACCTGAATGTACGCAAGCCGCCCTGGTACTATCTGCTCGATGCGGTGCGCATGGATGCCCCCATCGTGACAGCTGCCTATTTCGACGAAAACGGCATGCCGCAAGATTCCGAAGCGATGACCGACTACGCCATGATCGCCTACGACATGATAGAAGGCGAACAGTACGCAGACGTTTTAGGAATGTTCGATATCGCGGCAGAGGACTGAACGCCTACCTCCCTCCATACATCTTCTCGTAATACGCGAGGTACTCCCCGCTCGTGATGCGCTCCCACCACTCCCGGTTGCTCAGATACCAGTCGATCGTGCGCACGATCCCGTCCGCGAACATCGTCTCCGGCGCCCAGCCGAGATCGGCCGTGATCTTCGCCGGGTCGATCGCATAACGCATGTCGTGCCCCTTGCGGTCCGTCACATAGGTGATCAGCGACTCCGGCTTGTCCAGCGCCTTGAGTATCAGCTTCACGATGTCGATATTCGTCATCTCGTTGTGCCCGCCGATGTTGTACACCTCGCCGATCCGGTCCGAACGCGCGACCAAATCGATGGCCTTGCAGTGATCGTCGACATAGAGCCAGTCGCGCACATTCAGCCCCTCGCCGTACACCGGCAGAGCCTTGTCCGCGAGGCAGTTGGCGATCATGAGCGGGATCAGCTTCTCCGGAAACTGATACGGCCCGTAATTGTTCGAGCACCGCGAGATCGTCGCCGGCAGCCCGAAGGTGCGGATGTAGGCCTGGCACAGCAGGTCCGCCGAAGCCTTCGACGCGCTGTAAGGCGAGCTCGTATGAATCGGCGTCAGCTCGGTAAACAGCAGCTCCGGCCGGTCCAGCGGCAGATCCCCGTAAACCTCATCGGTTGACACCTGATGATAGCGCGGCGTCTTGTACTTCAAAGCCGCATCCATCAGCACCTGCGTCCCGAGGATATTCGTCCGCAGGAAGATACCCGGATCCTCGATCGACCTATCCACATGCGACTCCGCCGCGAAGTTGATCACGAGGTCAAAGCCCTCCGCCGCAAACAGCGCATCTATCGCCGCCGCGTCCGTGATATCCGCCTTTACGAACCGGAAGTTCGGGTTTTTCAGCGCTTCGCCCAGCGTCTCCAAATTCCCCGCATAGGTCAACGCGTCCAATCCGACGATCTCATCGCCCGGAAACCGCTCCAGCTCGTAATACACAAAATTCGCGCCGATAAATCCAGCCGCTCCCGTCACCAATATTTTCATAATAATAGGCACCTCTCCATCGTGTTCATGTCAACCCTGCGCGCTGCGTCTCAGCCTTCAAGGAGTGACAGCAAATAACGCCCGTATTCCGTCATAGACAACTCCTCGCCCACCGCGCGCAGTCCCCCGTCAGAGATAAAGCCCTTTCGCCATGCGATCTCTTCGATGCACGCTACGTACAGGCCTTGACGCGACTGAACCGCCTCGACGAACTCTGCGGCCTTCAGCAAGCCGACCGGTGATCCCGTATCAAGCCATGCCATCCCGCGCCCGAGCAATTCCACCTTGAGCTCACCGCGCGCAAGGTATTCATTGTTCACGCTCGTGATCTCGATCTCGCCGCGCACCGAAGGCTTGACGGCCTTGGCAATTTCCACGACGGAATTGTCATAAAAATAAAGCCCCGGCACCGCGTATTTCGATTTCGGGTATTCGGGCTTCTCTTCGATAGAAATTACATTGTGGTTGTCATCGAATTCGACAACGCCGAATTCTCTGGCGTCGGCCACAGGGTAGCCAAAGACTGTCGCCCCCGACGGCTGCGCCACGGCGCGCTCAAGCGCCGCAGACAGCGACTGCCCGTAGAAGACATTGTCGCCGAGCACGAGGCAGACCCGGTCGCCGCCGATATGCTCCTCGCCGAGGATGAAAGCGTCCGCCAGCCCGCGCGGCTGCTCCTGCACTTTGAATGTGAAGTTCACTCCGAGCTTCGCGCCGTCGCCCAGCAATTTCTCATAGGCACCGATATCCTCCGGCGTAGAAATGATCAAAATATCTTTGATCCCCGCCAGCATCAAAACCGATATCGGATAGTAGATGAGCGGTTTGTCAAAGACCGGCAGCAGCTGCTTGCTCACCGCCTTTGTCATAGGATACAGCCTCGTACCCTTTCCGCCCGCAAGCACAATCCCTTTCAAAAGAAAACCCTCCTCAGAACTTCTCTCGCCACGACAACACTGCACTATTTTACCACAAGCTTGTGAATTTCTGCTTGTAATTCGCGCCGCATTTTCATATAATAGATTTCGGCTCTTCAAGCGGGAGTCAGCGTGCGGCCTTGGCGGAACTGGCAGACGCGCACGGTTCAGGTCCGTGTGCCTTAGGGCATGGAGGTTCAAGTCCTCTAGGCCGCACCAACATCGAAAACCGGACGTCCATCGGACGTCCTTTTTCATGCAAAACTCCCAGACTTGAACCTCCATGCCCAAAGGGGGTTTGGGGGGAAAGCATTTCCCCCCATCAGAGGTTGCCAAAGGCAACCGGATCACCATTCCGGAGGTGACAGGACGGAGCGCGGGAGCGCGCAGTCCGCCAAGAGGGGGCAGAGCCCCCTATGGAGCCGCGAAGCGGCGGCATGGAGGTTCAAGTCCTCTAGGCCGCACCAAACAGTTCAAACTCGAACTGTCACACTTTCCCAGACGGGAAGACAATCTTTCAGATTGGTGGCACGTTCGGGTTTGTTTCTTTTTTTCAGGATGTTCCCGGATTGGATGCACGAGGGAAAAGAAAAATATTGGCTGATAAAACAGCGTAGCCAATGAAATATGCTCGCTCCTGTTTTGCCGTCTTTGATAATCGAGGCATGTCCGCACCCCCATTATTTTTGTAATCATACTGGTATTCCAGATAGGCAAAATTACGCAGAGCGGCGATTTACGGTTTTATGAAATTACACCTATACTTATGTAAACGAAAAAATCAGAGCAATCGAAAGGATTTTTCGAAAATTTCTTTTAGAAAAATTTCGGCTGTTGCCAATAATATAAAATGAACATCCCCTCAGCAAGACTACGTGTAATTAAGTAAGCGCAGCAAGTTGTGGGGGGATTTGACCCATCCGCG
Organism: Eubacteriales Family XIII. Incertae Sedis bacterium; assembly: GCA_031261395.1. GTDB lineage: Bacteria > Bacillota > Clostridia > Peptostreptococcales > Anaerovoracaceae > WRMW01. The sequence continues at coordinate 4,499 of JAISJT010000127.1, read as the reverse complement.
TGTGAATCATTTGCGATATGTCAGCTTTGCGTTTTCTTCAATCTCGTTTTTGTTTACGATAGTATAATTATCACCCTCATAATTCTTTAACTTAGCCATAGTCTGCCATAGTCATTTCCTCCTTGTGGCTCATCATGAAAAGACCAGGATTATGCTCCTGTCGCCATTATTGATATATTATTTTTATTAGGAAACTCAATTTCCGACACCGGGGAATACGGCAAAGGGTCAGGGAATCCCCTGTAACTGCCAGTGGCTTGCCATTGGCGATGCTTGTGCGTATTACCGCAAGCAACGCATTTGTCCGGACTCGCCCGACCAAATACAGATGCAGGGGTTCCCTGCGACCCTTTTCTGCCTGCGGCTGAAGTTTGAACAATAACCTTGTTGAGCGACCAATTTCTTTTTTTTCAGCAAGTTTTGGGTTGATAGTCTGAGTGATAAATGGTAAACTTATGTTCGCGAAAGTATTGTGGTGGCGATATGATAGATTATTACTATGTGAACCCACGGAGGCAAATCAATGGCTAATAAGAAAAAGGAAATCATCTCTGTAAAAGGTGTTGCAATTAATTTGGTGCAACGCAATGACGAGGACTATATTTCTCTGACGAATATGGCAGGATATAAAGATACGCTTGAATCACGAGTAGTTGTTTCTAACTGGATGAGCACTTATTACACATTGGAATTTCTTTCTGTATGGGAACAGTTCAACAATCCTGATTTTAACCGTATGGGATACCATACGGTTAAAAATGAGAGTGGACGTCTAATAATGACCCCGAAGCGTTGGGTAGAATCAACAAACGCAATCGGTATATTTTCAAAATCCGGGCGTTACGGTGGCGGCACATTTGCTCATCGGGATATTGCGTTTGAATTTGCGACATGGTTATCAGCGGAATTCAAATATTATCTCATCCTTGAATTTCAACGCTTGCAAAAAGAAGAGCAACAGAAACTATCTCTTGAATGGAATCTGCAACGGACAATTTCAAAAATCAATTATCGTATACATACCGATGCGGTGAAAGCGCACATTATTCCACCGACGGTAACCAAGGAACAGGCGAGTTATGTATATGCTTCGGAAGCGGATATGCTCAATGTCGCCTTGTTTGGAAAGACCGCTGCGCAGTGGCGTAAGCAAAATCCCGGCAAGGACGGCAATATGCGCGATGAGGCTACTATTGAGCAATTGATTGTATTATCGAATATGGAGAGTATCAATGCCCTCCTGATAAACCAGGGAATGCCGCAAGGCGAACGGCTTGTTCAACTAAATCAAGTCGCCATTACGCAGATGACATCACTCGTTAACAATCATCACATCAAACAATTGGCGAATACCGCCGAGGCCAAGAAAAATCAATGAGTATTAAAGCAGTAATCTACGCAAGTTATGCGCTGTAATCTTAATAATACTGAAAAAACCACCAAGTCTTGAAAATGCTAAGTTTGTGCTGAAAAATACAGCACATAATTTTTCTTTTCTGTAGATGCGTATCATATTGTGATACGCCGAAACATTTATTCAGAAAAGGAGAAGTATATGCAAAATCAAATGATCTTACCACGATATTCATGCATGAAGGGTTTGAACCTATTCTCATCAAGAAAATTGAAGAGGTGACCGAGGGTGATACAAATAAGTTGCCGATAAGTTGACACCTGGCGAGGAATCGTTTATTGAATCTCTGCTACCTTATTTTCATGATAATGTATGGATTAATAATGCAGAAGCGAGAGAGTTTTCAGGAAAATCAGAAGGTAGCGTGAAGCGCTTCCTTCGCAATCTTACTGAGAAGGGGATTATTGAGCCCCGTGGAGAAAATAAGAGCCGCCAATATAGATTAACGGACAACGAAACCTCTCAATAATCTAAAATCACTAACTGACGATTGGCGCGGTAAAAGTTATCCTGACTTTTCAACACAGTTCGTGCTACTTTACCTTACCGCTTGCCAGTATCTTACTCCATTCGCTGTAGTATTTCACATTTGACACCGTTTTGTACGACCGCACCTGCACCTGATAGGTCTTGCCTTTTTTCAGTTTTGTTAAGGTCAGGCTCGCGCTCTTGGCGGACACGGTCTTGGTCTGCCACTTCGCCGTGCCGTTGACCTTGTACCTGACCTCGTACTTCGTGACCTCCTGCGCGGCGCTGACCTTCTTCCATGTGACGTTCAGCTGACCTTTTCCGGGAACGGCTTTGGATACGGAGGTCTTTTGGGGAACGATGTTAAAGCTGATGACCTTCGTCCCTGTGTACTTGCCCTTGCCCTTGACCGTCACGGTCGCCTTGCCGATTTTGGTATTGTTCTTATAGGAAACCGTGTAGTCCGTTCCTTGTTTCAGCGCTACATTCTTAACGGTGAGCGCCGGAGCGGGTTTTATGGACTTGCCGGTGTAAGCTTTGTCCGCGATTTTCTTATAGGCCGCGCCGCTTATGGATACGGGAATGGGGGCCGTGATATTCGCCGTACCGAAACCCGGTTGGCCGCTGGGCACGTTGTACTTCCACGCCGCCGTGCCGCCCACGCTGTAGCCTTTGCCGATGACAGTGATGCCGTTCGCAACGTTCACGCTTGCAAAACTCGCCGTACCGTTTGATACGGTCACATTATCGCTACCCACGACACCGCTCAATGTGGGCTGTACACTGACCGTCGCGGCTGCACTGCCGTCATAAGTTTTATTGCTTGCCTTCCCCGCAATCCACGACAAATCTTTCTTGTTTATTGTGAACGCCGCACTGCCCGAACCCGCATGGGTCGTGCTGTCAAGCGTGGCCGTGACGGTGTAGCTGCCCGGATTGGCGGGCTTTGTGGCGGTCGGACCATAGGCTGTGCTGCTGCCGTCCGCCAGTGTGCCGGAATAGCTGTAGGTGAAGTCCGTGCCGCCCGCATCGGCTGTTGCGCTTGGATCGCCCAGCGTACCGCCGTAGGTGATGTTCGCCGGGGCGGAGGCGTTGACTGTTGTGATGGGTGTGTCAACATTCACGCCGAAAGCCGCCGTAGTAAAGCTTACGGGAATCCTGCCGCCCGCCAGTGTGCCGTTGACGGCGATGGTGATAGCGCTCACGTCATATGTCCCGGCGAAAGTAACCGTATTGCCGCTGAAGCTGTGCGTCGCCGTTACCGGGTCTGCCGTGCCGCCCGTTATGGACAGACCTGCGGGCAGCGATGCCACAACCTTGCCCGCATGGGCTGTCGAGCTGTAGGCATACGCCGTGCCGCCCGCTACGTCTTGAGTGAGTGCGGGCGCGGCGTCCAGCCGGAACAGGTTGGCGTCGGCACCGGTGGCGGTGAACAGGTTCGTGCCGGTGGTATCGAATTTCGCCGCGTTATTGCCTGTGTAATAAGCGGTGGCTTGGGTATGTTTATTCTCGGTGAGGGGAATCCTCTGAATGCCGCCATCCGCAACCGTTCCGCCGGAATAATACGCGACGGAGCTGCCTCTAAGCCCAACGACGTTTGCCGCCGTTACTGTGTTCTGCACCGTCCCGCCTTCTATCACCAGCGCGGCGGCACCTATGGCTGAAATTGTGTGAGCGGTGACATGGGTACCGGTACCACTATTTTGTACCGTTCCGTCTTTTATCGTCGCGGTAGCATTACTTAACAAATATATCGCGTTTTGGTCTGCTGCCTCTACCAAGCCGCCGTCCACAATGAGCGTGCCATCCTGAACACCCACGGCTGAGGCGGCAGCCTTATGCTCGACAGTGCCGCCGCTTTTTACGGTTGCGATTATGTTTGCACCTACATAAAGCGCGTTGGCAGACCCTGCTTCTATTGTTATACTGCCGCCGCCCGAGACTTCAAACTCACCGTAGCCGCCGTCCACGGAACCGTAAAAAAGCGTGATAGTTGCGCTTCCGCTGTATGTCGCCTGCCACACGACCTTTTTGCCGACGGGGATGTAAAGCACCAGCGCATCCGTTACGCCGGAGAGCGCGCCCTCGACGGTGACGGTGTTGTTTGGGCCAAGCGCGGCTTCTATCGCAGTCTTGATGCCGCCCGGCGTATCGGTCGTGCCGGATTGCCCAATCGTCACCATCGTTTCCGTCGCGTACGCCGTCATCGGTGCGATTATTGGCAGTACCCCAAACACCATTACAGCCGCCAGCGCGATGGCGAGAAGCTTTCTCCCCCACTGATGTTTGCCGATGAATGTACTCATAATCTTTCCTCCCAAGCCGGTCGTTATTTCACAGTCACTTTTACCTTGACTGTCTGGCCTCCGGCTTTCACTGTGATGTTGGCGGTGCCTTTTTTCAGCGCTGTGATACGGCCTGCGGCGTCGACTTTTGCAACGCTGCTTTTGCTCGACCCAAAGGTCACCTTCAGGTCGGACGCCTTGCTTTCCGTGAGTTTGATCTTCAGATCGCTTGTCTTGCCCGCTCCCAAGGTGCGGGCATTATTTTTGACGCCGGTCAGTGTGAACGTTTTCAGTTTCACGGCCTTCGCGCCGACATTCACTTTGACGGTAAG
>JAISJT010000095.1 GCA_031261395.1 Eubacteriales Family XIII. Incertae Sedis bacterium | reverse complement strand
TTTTCCGGGATCGTATACAGGTCCATCGGTACGTTGATGTAGCCGCGCAGCATATCCGCGAAAGCGTCGTAGGCCGTCGTGCAGCCGGACATGCAGCCGAGCGGCGTCTCGTTGGCCAGCGCGACCCCGCCGCACTCGTTCATGGCGGTCAGCCACTTGACCGCTTCATCGCCGGCCTGCATCAGCGTCAGCAGCGCGTCCTTGACCTCGGGGTCGGCGAATGAGGCCATGCTGGCGAAGTGGCCGTATTCGATCACATTATTGATGACTGCCTTTTCGAGTCCCTTGAGTTTTCTGTGCCGGGCGGAATAGACCTTGTTGAAGAGAAAAGCCGTCGGGTCCTGCAAAAATTCGTCGTACTGATCTTCCTCTATGAAGGTCCGATCCGTAATCTGGAAGCCCGCATTGAGCGCCAGCCCGTTCGTCGCGCCCGGCCACTTGATGTAGTCCGTGCCGAGCACTTCCATCATATTGACCGGATAGGTCGTCGGCGCCCAGAACAAATCGGGCTCGTAGCGCTGCAGAAAGCGCTCGATGCCGGGCTTGAAATTGCGGAAATCGATCATGCCCTCGTACTTCGTGACGCCGCCGTAGGTCGTGTACGCCGTGCCGATCGAGGGACAAAACGGTACACGATCCGGTTCCCGGCCCGCGATCACATCCGCGATCCGCTGCTTTCTCTTGTCTATGGTGTTTTCGGTTTGATAGGTCATTTCAGAATACCTCCTTGCAATAAGCTGTGGTGGTTTGCTTCGGGATCAATGCCCGGTGTCTTCATTTTATTACTTGAACCGAGGCTGTCAAGGAGCATGTGGATGTCGTATAATGAGAATACTGCATAGAAGTATCTGTTTTCCTTATTTTACAAAGGGATAGAATTGCGATATGAATAGAATACAGATGACGAATATATGAAGAAAAAGCAGAGGGACGATATGTTTTCCGGAAAGTCGACGATGGTCAGCGCCGTGCGGAAGCCCTTGCTCGAACAGCTTGCAAAGGCGGTGGAGGACGGACGATCCGCAGATGTTGTGTCGGCAATTGAGCATGGGCTTGATGTCGGCTATAGTGCGCAGGAGTTGCTCTATGAGGGGCTGATCCGCGGCATGACGGATATCGGGATCAAATTCAAGAACCATGAGGTCTTCATTCCGGAAGTGCTGATTGCGGCACGCACGCTGAAAAAGGGGCAGGAGACGCTTAGGTCTGCGCTGATCGACGAAGGGGTGGAGCCGATTGGGAAGGCTGTCGTAGCCACCGTGTCCGGCGACCTTCACGACATCGGGAAAAATCTTGTCAGCATGATGCTGGAAGGCGTCGGCTTTCGCGTGATCGATCTGGGCGTAGACGTCACGGCAGAAGCGATCGGCGAAGCGGTAAAGACGCACAAACCGGATGTATTGGCGCTTTCCGTATTGCTCAATACAACGCTGAATCAATTGATGACCGTGATTTCATATCTCGAAGAAAACAGCCTGCGCGATCATGTGATCATTATGGTGGGCGGGGCGCCGGTAGATGAAAAATTTGCACAAAAAATCGGAGCGGACGCCTATGCGAAGGATGCCGTGTCCGCCGCCGAAACCGCAAAGAAAATGATAGGAAAAATGTGAAGACGAATATCGTAAGGAAAGAAGAATACAAGGCGCGCCTAAAAAGGGTCAATGACGCCATCGCGCTGAAGGAAGGCGCTCAGATGCCCGTTGCGCCGCTGGTTAACGGCTTGCCGTATTACCTGTATCCCGAGTTGGGCTTGTCGCACAGATCGGCGCTCTATGATTTTGAAAAGGCAATGGAGGCGCATATTCGCTTTCATCTTGAATTTGAACCGGATGGCATCGTGGCGAATATCATGCCGCTCTGTGCAAAGGCGGCGGATTATTTGCGGCCGACGATGCTGGATTGGCCCGGGCGTGCCGGCACCCCCTTACCCGACGATTCGATTTATCAAATGTTCGAAATCGAGTATTTGAAAGAGGATGAATATGACGAATTGCTCGGGGACTATACGGGCTTTATTCTGCGGAAATATTTGCCGCGCTCGTACAAAAGTTTGATAGGTCTTGAGCAGTTTCGTATCGATCCGACCTGCGGCATTATGGATTTGCCTTTGAGCCCCCTGGCAAACCCCGCACTGAGAAAGGCCCTGCAGATATTGCTCGACTACAGCAAGGATCGCGAGCAGTCGGATGCGCGGTATACCGCTCTGACCGATCGTCTGATACAGAACGGATTCCCGCCGATGTACACGGCGGTCGGACAGGTTCCGTTTGACATCCTGAGCGATTATTTCCGGGGCACGGTCGGCACGTTTTATGACCAAGTCGAGCGGCCCGACAAAATCCTTGGGGCTTGTGAAAAATTCATGTCCGTCGAGATCGACGCCCTGTCGGCACAGGCCGGCGTGGACGCCGACGTCAAACGGGTATTTTTCCCGATGCACAAGGGAATGGATTCTTTCATCAGCGATGCGCAGTACCGGGATCTGTATTGGGCGCCGTATCAAAAAATCCTGCAATATCTGATCGGGATCGGCGTCACCCCGATCATATACACGGAAGGTCCTTATGAGACGCGCACGGCCTTCATACGGGAAAAACTCCATGAGTTCCCGCCGGGATCCTGCATGATCCATTTCGAGTCGGGAGATTTCGCGGAATTGAAAAAAGCTTTCAAAGGGCTGGCTTGTCTGACCGGAGGCGTCTCCCTGCAGATGCTGGAATTCGGCACCCGGGAAGAGGTCGTCGAGCGCGTGAAATTTCTGGCGGAAAACTGCGCAGCCTGCGGCGGTTTCATCCTCGACGCGAGCGGGGCGATTGAAAAAGCCAAACGGGAAAATATCGAAGCCATGTTCGAAACGGCACGTAGTCTATAAGCCGCCGATCCGCCGATCCCGCTTACAAAGATTTCTTAAAGATCAGGAAGGCGGGATTGGTATTGTCGTGATGCCACGCGGCGACTAAGCTCGGGTTTGAAACCTGATCGGTATCTAAGAAATGAATGCCCGGCATCGTGCGAAAGATGCTGCGGGAATCAAACATCGTGATTCCCAGCCCGGACTGTACCAAAAGCGCGCTGGTAAAAAGCGACGGAGAATACAGCACGTTCGGCCGGAATCCATACTGGCGAAAACCCTCCAGAATGAGGGATTGACTCGATTCCGACACGCCGGATTTCAGCATGATGAACGTTTCGTTTTCGAGTTCGCCTAATGTAACAAAATCCTTCTTTGCCAGCGGATTCGTGATATGGACCGCAATGTGATCACGGGACTCGGCGATGATTTTATACTCGATGTACCGGCGGCCTTCGACTTCGAACAAGAGCGTGAACAAGACGTCGAGCGTGCCGGCATACAGCCCCGAAACCAAGTCATTCAAATTCAAATACCTCAGGTCGATTTCGACCTCGGGATACTCCGCGCAAAACTGCTGCAGCAAATTCGGAAAAATGTCGTCCATGCGCATGCCGTCCAGTACGCCGACTGACAGCTTGCCCGTGACGCCGTGCTGTACCGTATTGGCGCGGTCGATCGAATTTTCATAATGGGCATAGAGGAGGGAAAATTCTTCATATAATACCTTCGCGGCAGGTGTGAGTTTGAGTTCGTGGCCGACGCGGATAAAGAGCTGAATGTTCAGTTCTTTTTCAATCGAATTGATCTGTCTGCTCAGGGCAGGCTGCGTGACAAAGAGCTGATCCGCCGCCTTGGTAAAATTCAGACATCGTGCCGCTGTAATAAAATGCTTGATTTGCTGCATGTCCATACGGGAATACTAACACGTTTCGTTCGATAAGAAAACCGCATGGTAACATGCGGAAGTTTCAGTGTACGGACAGAAGCAAACAGCATATAGTGCAGGTATACGATTGGAGGTATTGAATATGATTGATACAGCAGTGTTGAAACAAAAACTCGGAGATTTGGATGAAGACGGCGTACAGGCGCTTTTGGACGAATTCGCTGCGGGTACACCATCCGCAGAGGAAACGCAGCAAGTCGTCGAGGCTTGTCAGCAGGGTATGGAAATCGTTGGCGAAAATTTTGAGGCCGGCACCTATTTTGTCGGAGACCTGATGTACGCGGCGCAGATTTTGACGGCGGCGCTTGAGCAGCTCAAGCCGCTGATGAGCGCGGGCGGCGGGCAAGCCGCAAAAGGGACGGTCGTACTCGGCACGGTGGCCGGAGATATCCACGACATCGGCAAGAATATCTTCAAGGCTTTGCTGGAAGCGGCCGGCTTTTCGGTCATCGACATCGGGATCGACCAGGCACCGAGCGCTTTCGTCGAAACCGCGAAGACAAACGGGGCAGAAATCGTTGCCCTTTCCGGCGTTCTGACCTTGTCGATCGCATCGATGAAGGAAACGATCGAGGCGCTGGCTGCAGCCGGATTGCGGGATAAAGTCAAGGTCATGATCGGCGGCAATGCGGTCAGTGCGGAGACCTGTGAATTTATCGGAGCCGATTACTGGAGCAAGAACGCAGCCGCTGCCGTGAAACAGGGACTGACGTACGTGAGCTGAAAGGAGATACCATGTCGGAAGAAAAATTAAAGATCCGTGAGGATTTATTGGCCGGGCGTGTGCCCAAACGCGTATTCATGCAGCTCCGGTTCACCCTAGAGGCCGCCTGCGGACTTGCCGGCGTCGATCTTGTCAAGGCGCATTTCGATCCGAAGACCAAACTACAGGCCTATCGGAAAGTCTGCGAAACCTTCTATTCCGATTCGTTTCCGATCGAAAATGTGCGGTGGCCGGAAGTATACGCACCACTCGGGGCAAAAAACTGGGTGATGAGTTCAACGGGGGCGATGCAGCATCCCGAGATCGAATCCATGCTGATCGAAGACTACGACGAATATATCGAAGATGCTTTTGGCACGATTATGAAAAAGATTTTGCCGCGCATTTACCCGAAGCTCGACCCCGCGCTTCCCGGAGCGCCGCTCAGCTTTGCCAAAGCCTATCAGCGCCAGCAGGCGACCGGCGGCGAAGAAGTCGGCGCGCAGATCGCACTTTCGGAGGAATTTGACTACGCGCCGGGTTTCTTCGTCGGACTTTTCTGCGAGGCGCCGTTTGACTTTCTGTCCGACCAACTGCGCGGATTCAGAAATATCACACTCGACGTCCGCCGCATTCCGGAAAAAGTAGAGGCCGCTGTAAACGCGTCCCTGCCGCTCATGCAGCGGCAGGCGATTCCGCGGAATCCCATTCCCGGATTTACGGTCTTCATTCCCCTGCATCTGGCGCCGTATCTCCGGCCTGCGGATTTCGAGCGCTTCTACCGCCCGACCTTTGACAAGCTGATTCGCGAGATCAACAAGGCGGGAATGGCGGCATTTTTGTTCGCGGAAGAGGACTGGACACGTTATGCCGACGCGCTGGCTGCGCTACCGGAAAACCAAGTCATCCAATTCGAAAACGGCGATGTGCAAAAAATCAAGGAGGTTGTCGGCGGCAAACAAATCATCGGCGGATTCTTCGATCCGCTGATCACGCTGACAAGATCCAAAGAGGCCTGTATTGACGAAGTGAAGCGCTTGCTCGATATCGGTATGCCGGGCGGCAAATTCTTTTTCGCTTTCAACCGTCATGTGCTCGATATCGCGAGCATTGATGTAAGCAAACTCGTTGCCGTGCTCGATTATGTCCACGAACATGCGGTGTATTAAGGAGGAAGGTACTATGGCAGACGGAAAGGTTCTTTACGAAAATTATGAGGATTTTCAGGCGGAGCATCCGGAATACGCACCCGCGTGGCGCGAGGTCACGGAACCGGTGATCCTCGCCGAAGACGACAGCGTCTATGGTTTCATTTTCGGCTATTTGCTGATATGATCCTCGTCGCGTAATCGGAATGCGTTCCCTTTTTTCGGTGCAGGAACTAGCGATTGCTTTCGGAAGCAATCAGGTTTTGACGTCCGTAAATTTTGATTTGGGCGAGGGGGAAGTGCTTGGCGTCATCGGACCAAACGGCGCCGGGAAGACGGTGCTGCTCAATATCATCACCGGTATCCTGAAGCCTGACAAAGGGCGGATGGTTTTTCTGGATCAAGATATTGTCGGGGTCAGTACCGTCGATCGTGCCCGCAGGGGCATCGGCCGCACCTTCCAGATTCCGCGTAGCTTTGAAAATATGACGTCCTACGAAAATACTTTGGTCGGCGGCGTTTTTGGAGACGCCCAGACAGAGAAGGCGGCAGGGCGCAAAGCCTGCGAGATCCTCGATACGATCGGTCTTTGCGACAAGAAATTGGAGTTCGCCGGCAAACTCAGTCTGCTGGACAGAAAGCGGCTGGAAATCGGCATCGCTCTGGCCGGGAATCCCAAGATGCTGCTGCTGGACGAAGCTGCCGGCGGTCTGACGGAATCCGAAGTGTCGGAAATCCTGGAAATCGTACGGCGGATCAAGGCCTCCGGCATCAGCATTATCTGGATCGAACATGTGCTGCAGACCATGCTGCACGGGACGGATCGTGTTTTGCTGCTTGCGGATGGGCGCGATATGATCTGCGGTCTTCCGGAGGAAGTCATGGCGTCCCGCGAAGTCGAGGATGTTTACCTCGGCACTGGCGGCAAAAGGCGAAAGAGGGTGGCGGAATGAACGACTCCGCCTTGTTGTCCATCGAAGGTCTCAGCGTGAGTTATGGAGATTTCCTGGCGCTGCATGACGTCACGATGCAGTTTCCCAAGGGACGCATCATTTCGATCATCGGATCCAACGGCGCAGGGAAGTCGACTTTGCTGCGTACGGTGATGGGCGTCACAAAACCCACGAGCGGGCATGTAATTTTTAGCAACGAAGACATCACGGGACTTCAGACGAGCAAGATCGTCGCGAAAGGGCTTTCCATGTCGCCGGAGGGCAGCTATGTATTTGAGGATATGAGCGTCCATGAAAATCTGATGATGGGCGCGTATTTACCCAGCCACAGAAAAAATATGGACAGCCTCCTGGAGCGTTCCTATGAACTATTTCCCGTGCTCAAGGAAAAGTCGAAACAGCTTGCGACCTTTCTGTCCGGCGGTCAGCGTCAGATGCTGGCCATCGCAAGAGCGCTGATGTCCGAGCCGAAACTTCTCATCTGCGACGAGATTTCCCTCGGACTTGCGCCGGTTGTGATCGGCGATATCTACGACCGGATCCTGGACGTTAACGACAGCGGGGTGACCATCGTGCTGGTGGAGCAGGAAGTGAAACGCAGTCTGGAATACTCGGATTTCAGCTATGTGCTCGTGAAAGGACGCGTCGTGATGCAGGGCAAAGCAGACGAACTCGATGAAGGCGCCGTACGGGATGCCTATTTCGGGATCAATCAATTTGCCTGATTTGCCTGACGGCCTGTGAGAGAGAAATAATATGGAGCTATTTGTACAATCGGTGATATCGGGAATCCTGCTCGGCGGCCTCTATGCGGCCATCGGTGTCGGCTTGTCCTTGGTCTTCGGGATCATGGGTCTGACCAACATCGCGCACGGCAGCCTGATGATCCTGGCTTCGTTTTTCATCATGATTCTTTCTCAGCAAGCTACGGGCAGTGTGATCCTGTCCCTCATCCTTACGCTTGCGATCATGGCGGCAATCAGCGGACTTGCCCAGGGATTTCTTGTCAACCGGGTACTGGACAAGGGCGCCGAACCGGCGCTTCTTGTCACGTTTGGGATCGCGATCATCATCCAAAACGCCCTGCAGCTGGCTTTCGGAGCGGACTTCAAGTCTATCGCAAGCCCCTTTGCCAGCATCAATGTGGTCAACAGCAAATGGGTCGTCATCACCGGTGAATACCTGCTCAATTTCATCATATCCGTGGCCGTTATATTTGCCCTGCACTTCATTGTCCGCAAGACCTGGTTCGGGCGTTCGATCCGTGCCGCGTCAAGCAGCGTCGTGGCGGCGGAACTCATGGGGATCAATACCAAGCGGACCTACGTTCTTACCATGAGCCTCGCGACGATGACCGGCTGTATCGGCGGGCTCCTCGTCGGACAGACTTTCGGGTTTTACTCGTATTCCGGCATGTCTTACCTGATTATCGCCTTTGGCGTCGTCGTGATCGGGGGCATGGGCAGTATTGTCGGGACCTTGCTGGGCGGCGTGATCCTTGGCGTTGCGCAGCTGCTCGGTGCCTATTTCTTCGGTTCCGGGGTGCAGATCCTGATTGGATATCTCACACTGCTCGTAATCCTGACACTGCGCCCGCGCGGTCTCTTGTCGAATATGACACGAAAGTAGGGGCGATGATGCAGGGTGTACGCAAAAATAATTATACAAAGTCCCTTGCGATCCTCGTGATCGTGATCGTCCTGTTCTTCCTGCCGCAGTATGGGTCTGACTATGCGATCAGCATCGGTGTGCTCATCTTTTTGTATATCTCGCTCGGCCAGATGTGGAATCTTCTTGGGGGATATTCGGGGCTTGTCTCCCTCGGTCAGCAGATATTCGTGGGGATCGGCGGCTATACGGCGGCCTTAGTCACTGAGGTATGGCATCAGAGCATCGCGGTCAGTCTGGTGGTCGCGGCCGGTGTTTCGCTGGTCTTCGCCTTTATCATTTCGTTCCCCATTTTCAAGATGCGCGGCGTGTACTTCACGATCGGCACCTGGATCGTTTCGGAGGCCTTGCTGGTCTTTTTCCGAAACTGGAAATTTGTCAATTATGACGCGGGGTACAACATCACGATCGCTTACCGCATCCCGATGTCCCAAATTTATCATGGGGCGCTCGTGATCGGGATCGGATCCGTAGTGCTGGTCTATCTGATTTTGCGTTCCCGCATGGGACTCGCGCTGATGTCGATGCGCGACAACGAAGGCGCGGCGGAAGTGCGCGGCGTGCGCCTTTACCGCACCAAGCTGTATTGTTTTGTAATTTCATCCGTCTATACGGCGATTACGGGCGTCGTACTGTATCTCAATATTGCGTACATCAAGCCCGGGGCGGCGTTCGGCATTGACTGGACGGTATGCATGGTATTTATCGTCGTCATCGGAGGCTTGGGTACGATCGAAGGGCCGATCATCGGCGCCGTTGTATACGTGATCCTGCGCCAATACCTGTACAGCTTTCCCGGGATCAGTATGGTCATTCTCGGCGCGGTGGCCGTTGCCATTATTCTTCTCATGCCTAAGGGGATCATGGGGGCGATCCACAAGAAATTCGGAGTGGAAGTGTTTTCTGTGCGCAGACGGATCGATGAACGGCTGGAGGATGGGTCGTAGAGGATATAGAAGGTATAGAGCAGAAGAAAGTTTGTAGAAGTTATTGAAGCGGTTTTTGTGAAAAAGGAGGAAGGAAAGTGAAAAAGGAAATGTACAGAAAGATTTTGATGGTCGCCTTGTGTATCGTGATGGTCTTCGCGATGGCGGCATGCGGCGGCGGTGGCAGCAGCACCGGCGACAGTTCGGGCGGCAGCAATGCAAGTACCGAAACGACCGGCGGCGGTGAGCCCAGCGCCCCGGCAACAACAGACAAGACGGAAATCCTGGTTGGGTTTGCGGCGCCGCTGACCGGGCCGCTCGCCATCTTTATGGGGCCGACGCCCTGGGTTGAAGCCCTGTGTCTGGATGCGATCAACAACCAAAACGGCGGCATTCTCGTCGACGGAAAGCAGCTGCCCATTCGCGTGATTTATGCGGATACGGAAAGCGACAGCAACAAGGCGATGGAAGCGGCGACCAAGCTCGTAACACAGGACAAGGTAGACATCCTGGTCGGCGCATGGACGCCGGTGGGTGCGAACCCGATTTCCGCCGTAGCGGAACGTTACGAGATCCCCGCATTTACCTTCGGCGCCCCGGAAGAATCCTGGCTGGAAGGCGGACCTTACAAGTGGGCGACAGGCATGCATTTCAACTATGACTTGCTCTGCACGGACATCATCAATATGTGGAACAAGCTCGACACCAACAAAAAAGTCGGCTTCGTTTTGGACACAGATGTGGACGGCGCAACGGGCCGCGAGGTCTACACCCGGATGCTCGAAGGGACGGAGTATGAGATCTTCGATCCGGGCGCATACACCATAGGCACCACGGATTTCACGAGCATGATCAGCAAGCTGAAAGAAGCCAATGTGGAAATCATCACGGCTGATATGATCACGCCGGATTTCACAACGTTCTGGAAGCAGTGTCACCAGTACGGCTACATTCCGAAAGTTTGTACCATCAACAAGGGTATGCATTACGAAGCCGATGTTGAAAATCTCGGCGACGACGGTGGGAACGGCATCACGTTCTCATCGCTCTGGGACAAGAATTTCCCGTTCTCGTCTCCCTTGCTTGGCATGAGCGCTACGGAAATTGCGGATCTGTGGCAGTCGGAAAATGAAGGTTTCTATCCGTACTCGATCGGCTACGATGTTGCCATGTATGATATTCTGAACGATGTGCTGACGCGTGCAGGGACACTGGACAAAGCAACCCTGCTGGATGCCATCCTTGCAACGGATATCGACACCGTATTCGGCAACCTCAGCTTTAACGAAAACCAGTGCATGGTCGTGCCGGCCATCGCCACCCAGTGGCTGCCGGGAGAGACCTTCCCGTTTGAAAAGAAGGTCGTCTCGTCGGAAACATTCCCGGCGATCCCGTCCTACGACCCGATCATCATACCGGCAACGACGCAGAAATAGTCGGCACACTTTGAAATAAGCTTTGCGCAACCCGCCTCCGGAAAGAAACCGGAGGCGGGTTGCCGGCAACATAAGAAATGCGAAAAATTGAAAACGATCAAATTGCAATGTTTGACGATCTGAAAAATGGTATAATGGCGCGTTAATGCATTTGCGTTACGGGCATGAAAATGAAAAATAGGATTAAGGAGGAACGAATGAAACAACGTGGAAAGAAGATCTGGATCGCCGCATTGGCGTTGGTCCTCATGCTGGCGATGACCCTTGGCGCCTGCTCCGGCGGCGGCAGTACGCCGGCAGACAGCGGCAGTACGCCGGCTCCCGCTCCTGCAGCGGACAGCGGCAGTGATGCGGCGGCCTCGGGCGACACCATCAAGATTGGCTATGTGCTCCCGCTCACGGGTCCGATGGCCAGCTACTCGGTCGGCGGCGTCGGCGCGAAGTACGTTGCCGAAGAAGCGCTGAAAGTCATCAATGATGAAAGAGGCGGTATCGATATCGGCGGCACAAAGATGAAAGTCGAGATCATCTGGGGCGACTCGGAAAGTGATCCGACAAAGGCTCAGGAAGTCGCGACCAAACTCGTGACAAACGACAAGGTCAACATCCTTTTCGGTGAGTGGACGCCTGCAACGACGATGCCGGTATCGGCAGTCGGCGAGCGCAACAAGGTCCCCACGATCCTCGCGAACGGTCCGGAGACGATCTGGCTCGAAGGCGGCCCCTATGAGTGGTCCTATGGCTTGTTCTTCAACTACGACTGGTTCATCGACGAGTATTTCAATGCTTGGGACAAGATGGATACGAACAAGAAAGTCGGTCTCGTGCTTGACACCAATATAGACGGCGTCGGCATGGCGGAGATCTTCAAGGCGAAGGCTCCGGAACGCGGTTATGAAATCGTTGATCCGGGCCGCTTCCCCGAAGGTACGAAGGACTACATGCAGGTGCTGACCCAGCTTCAGAAAGAAGATTGCGATATCCTCGTTTCTTCACTGCTGAATCCTGAGCTCGTCACCGTCTGGAATCAGTGCCAGCAGCTCGGCTACATCCCGAAGCAGGCCGTCCTTTCGAAGGGCATGCATCTGGTCGCTGAAGTCAACGCCCTCGGCGAAGGCAAGGGTACGGGACTCACCATCGAGACGCAGTGGTCACCGCAGTTCCCGTGGATCAACTCCCTGAACGGCAAAGATGCGCAGACGCTCTCCGATGAGTACGAAGCCGCCGTCAACGGATCGCCCGACCTCGAACTCGGCTGGGACTGGACGCTCTTTGAAGTCGCATACGATGCGCTGACAAGAGCCGGAAGCTTGGATCCCGATGCGATCAACGCAGCGCTCCTCGCCACGAATCTCGATACGACTTATGGCAATATCACGTTTGAAGCCAACCACGTTGGCTATTGCCCGATCGTATTTGGTCAGTGGATCCCGGACGACAAATGGGGCTACAAGAAGGTCATCCTGGCTGCAGATCATACGCCGGAAGTGACCCAAATCACCCCGCCGATCGATATCCCCGGATACACGACCGGCAAATAGCAGGCAAATAGTTAGTTAATAGTAGCCATTGGAAACGCCGACGCCACAGTACAGCGGTGTCGGCGTTTCAAGCACAAAGGGAGATGTGGTTTTGAGCGAACTGCTGCGGGTGGAAGACCTTTCGATAGCTTTCGGCAACAATCAGGTGCTGAAAGGTTTGAGTTTTGAAGTAAATGAAAACGAGGTGCTTGGGATCATCGGGCCCAATGGCGCCGGCAAGACCGTTCTGCTCAACATCCTGACGGGCATTCTCAAACCCGATTCCGGGCGCATCATTTATCAGGGCGAAGATATCGCAAAGACAAAAATTGTCGAGCGTACCTATATGGGCATAGGCCGCACCTTCCAAGTGCCGCGCTCATTTGAAGGCATGAGCGTCTATGAAAACGTCATGATCGGCGGCGTTTGCGGCCGGCAGATGACGGAAAAAGAGGCCGGAGCCGGTGCGGACAAGATCCTGGCGCAAATCAATATGGCGGACAAGCGGGATTTGCTGGCGGGCACGCTTGGCCTGCTGGACCGCAAGCGGCTTGAGATCGGCGTCGCGCTTGCATCAAAACCCAGACTCCTGCTGATCGACGAAGCGGCCGGCGGGCTGACCGAGTCGGAGGTCGTGAGCATCATCGATATCGTGCGCGGCGCAAAGGAACAAGGCGTGACGATCATCTGGATCGAGCATGTCCTGCAGACAATGATCGAAGGGACAGACCGTACGCTGTGCGTGGCCGAAGGACGCAATGTGATTTGCGGCAATCCGCGCGACGTCATGGATTCGCCGGAAGTGCATGCGGTATATCTGGGTACTGAAGAGGACTACGCAGACGAAGGCGCAGGCGCAGACAATGATATCGCAAAAACAGGCACGGCGCAGGCTTTGCCTCCACAGGACAAGACCCTGCTTGAGATCAGCGGCCTGAACGTCCTGCACGGGGATCTGCAGGCGATTCATGATGTGTCGATGCGTATAGAGCGCGGGCATATCGTCTCTATCATCGGAGCAAACGGCGCAGGGAAATCCACCTTGCTCAATACCGTCATGGGGATTCACAATCCGGCAGGCGGCACGATCGTCTTCGAAGGGGATGATATCACGGGCAAGCGAACGAGCGCGATCGCAGAGAAGGGACTCGCCATGACGCCGGAAGGCAGCCGCGTCTTCGCGGATATGACGGTCACGGAAAACCTGCTGATGGGCGCTTACCTGCCTGCTGCAAAAAAAGCAAAGACGGAACAACTCGAAAAAGTCTTTGAGATGTTTCCCGTTTTGAAAGAAAAATCCGAGCAATTAGCCTCGTTTCTGTCCGGCGGTCAGCGGCAGATGCTCTCGATAGCACGCGCCATCATGATGAATCCCAAAGTCGTCATCTGCGACGAGATCTCGCTGGGGCTTGCGCCGGTCGTCATCCAGGATATATATGCGAAGCTCAAAGAACTGAACGAGCAGGGACTCACCTTTATCCTGGTGGAACAGGAGATCAAGCGCAGCCTGCGTCATTCCGACTACTCGTACGTCATGGTCAAGGGCCGCATCGTACTTGAGGGCAAATCATCGGAACTGTCGCGCAGTGACGTCAGCGACGCATATTTTGGCATCAACCGCTTTGCTTGATATGCTCGCGGAAACGGATAGGATGAACGGGAGGAAACAATGTTAGAGACACTACCACAGGCCTTGGTGACGGGCGTACTGCTCGGGGGACTGTATGCGATCATCGGGATCGGGATGTCGCTCATCTTCGGCATCATGAAACTTACGAATATCGCGCACGGCGATATCATGATCCTCTCGACATTTTTAACGATGTTTATCACGCAAAATCTCACCGGAAATCCGATCATCGGACTCCTGCTCACGATAGTGATCATGATGTTCTTTGCCGTCGGCATCCAAAAATTTCTCATCAACAAGGTTATTACGAAAGGCGCCGAGCCTGCACTGCTTGTGACGTTCGGCCTTTCGATCATCATATCCAACGCACTTTTCCTTGCGTTTGGCGCCAATACGCAGACCATCCAGAGTCCGCTTGTGTCGATGAATCTGATTCGCACGGAGAACGTCTCTGTCTCCATGATGTACATGGTCAGTTTCCTCGTAGCCGTCGCCGTCATCGTCGTACTCACGCTCGTGATGAACAAGACGTCATTCGGCCGAGCGATCCGCGCCGCTTCGAGCGACACGGTCATGTCCGAACTGCTCGGCGTCAACACGAAGCGCATGTATGTCTTTGCCATGATGCTCACGGTCGTGACCGCCAGCATCGCGGGTATGCTCGTCGGTATGACCTTCCCCTTCTATCCGACGACCGGCACGCAGTACCTGATCATCGCGTTCGGAGTCGTCGTGATCGGCGGCATGGGCTCGCTCCCCGGCACCTTAGTCGGCGGCATCATCCTCGGGCTGGCGCAGCTTGTCGGCGCCAATTTCATCGGCCCGACCTATCAGCAGCTCATTGGCTTCATCGTCCTGCTGGTGATCCTTGCGATCCGGCCGCAGGGGCTTTTGTCCAAAGCCGTGCGGAAATAAGGAGGGACTCATGAGCAGCGTATTCAACAAAATCAAAGATAATGTGACCGAGGGCGTTCGCGAAAATCAAGAAGACGCGATCAAACGAGGCGCCGGCGCCGGCAAACGCACGATACTGATCTGGGGCATTGCGATCATCGTGCTCGTGACCGTGCCGACCTATGCAGGAGATTATGTCCTGAATGTCATGATCCTCATGCTCCTCTATATGGCGCTCGGCCAGATGTGGAATTTGCTCGGCGGCTATGCCGGCCTCGTATCGCTTGGCCAGCAGAGTTTCATCGGTATAGGAGGCTATGCGCTCGCGATCGTATCCCAAAAATACGGTCTGCCCGCTCTCCTCGCATTTGGCATCGCCGCCGGGGTTTCGGTCGTCTTTGCACTCGTGATCTCGATCCCCATCTTCAAGATGCAGGGCGTCTATTTCACGATAGGCACCTGGATCGTCTCAGAGTGCCTCGCGCTCTGGTTTTCGACCTGGGCCTGGGCCAACTACGCACAGGGCTACAACATCACGATCACCTATCAAATGACGGCAACGCATATCTACTATGTCGCTTTGGCGATAGGCGTAGGCTCGCTGATCGTCGTGTTTTTCATCCTCAGGTCCCGGCTCGGCCTTGCCCTCATGGCGATGCGCGACAACGAATCCGCGGCGGAAGTGCGCGGCGTCGAGCTCTACCGCACAAAACTCAAATGCTTTCTCATATCGGCCTGTGTCACGGGCGTGGCGGGCGCGGGGATCTACCTGCAGCAGGCGTTCATCCAGCCGACAAATGCGTTCGGCATCAGCTGGACGGTTTCGATGGTCTTCATGGTGGTCATCGGCGGCCTCGGTACGGTCGAGGGCCCGATCATCGGCGCCGTGATCTACGTCGTGCTCCGCCAGGTTCTGTACAATTTCCCCGGCATCAGCATGGTCATCCTCGGCATCATCGCCATCGCGATCATCCTGCTCGCCCCGAAAGGCATCATGGGCATCTTCGGAAGACGCGTGACCATCGATATCTTTTCCGTTCGGCGAAAATAAGTTGAACCGCGCGTGCGCGTGTGTTAGTATCCAATTACAGGGCAGCACTGCTTTGAAGTTATTTCCCAATGCGTTCTGCGGAGGTGTATGCGTATGTCACAGGTTAGTCTGATCGTTGGCCACAAAGGTACCGGAAAAACAAAGATGATGATCGATCGCGCGAACGACTATGCCAAGTCGAGTAAGGGCAGCGTCGTATTCGTGAACAAAAATCATCGTCTCACCTACGATCTCATCCATGAGATCCGCATCGTCTGTATGGAAGATTACGAGGAGATCACGAACAGCGACGAGTACGTCGGCTTTCTCTACGGCATCATCAGCGGCGATCACGATATCGAGGCCATTTTCATCGACAGCATTCTGAAACATGCGGATGTTCACAAGGACGACATTCCCGAATTCCTCGCCCGCCTCAAGGTGATTTCAAATCAGCACGAAATCGACTTTGTCGTGAGTCTCTCGGCCGATCTCGAAGAATTGTCAGATGATGTGTCCGACTTCACCGTGCTCATTCCCGACGGCTGCGGCTGTTAGTTTCCCGCCTTCGCGGGAATGACAGTGTTCTGTTTATAGTGCAGGGGGATTTCCGATGGGGATCTCCCTGCGTATTTTGTTGGCATAATCAGGATCGATGACAGCATAGACAATGGACTCCCGCTCATCCGCGCAGCCGGCTTTGTCGCCCCAGGGCGTCGCCACCGTGGTATGACCCCAGGACGCATAGATGGCGTCGGGATTTCTCGCAGGTCCGCAGGCCGCAAAGAACAGCTGATTGTCGAGGGCGCGGCTCCTGATGAGCGTTTCCCAGTGCGCCGCCCCTGTTGTCAGTGTGAAAGCCGCCGGCAGGAAGATCAAGTGACAGCCCTTCGCGGCCATCTCTATGAACATCGCGGGAAAGCGTATATCGAAGCAGACAGCGAGACCGATCTTGCCGAATTCCGTATCAAAGATCGTCGGCCCGTCGCCGGCGCCAAACAAGTCGGACTCCTTGTGGCTGATCCCGTTTTCAACGTCTACGTCGAACAGATGCACCTTGCGGTGTCTGGCGATGCAATTGCCGGCGGGGTCAAATACGAAAGAAGTATTGTACATGGCTGCGCCGTCTATCTCGGGGATCGATCCGCCGACGAGATAGATCTGCAGTTCGCGCGCGAGATGGGCCATGAATTTGGAGGAGGATCCGTCCGCCGGTTCCGCATAGCTGCGCATCCGCTTCACGTCATACGGCGCGTTCCAAATCTCCGGCAGACAAACGACCCGCGCGCCCGCCGCCGCAGCCGCCCGTATCATCTCCGCCGCCTTCGCCAGATTTTCGTCTTTGTCGTCCGTGACCGTCATCTGGCACAGTGCAATTTTGTAAGCCCTTTGATTCATGCAGGTATTTTAACATAACACGGCGCAGAGGGGTCTTTTTGTATTATTACGGGAAAGAATTCGGGTATAATACGTATGGCTGTTTCACTTTTGAAAATGCGGAGCGGGAGTACGAAATCATGCTGAGAACAAACAAAGATTCGATAGAATATGCCATCAAACCTTTGTTTCGTATCCGAAGCCGATATACCGGTCCGAGTCATTGGGAAAAAATATTTCACTCAAAGTCTCCCAAATTTTATGCAAAAGGCGACGTGATCGTTTCTCAGGGCGAGGACAACCAAAACATTTTTTATATCGATATGGGTCTGGTTGAATATACTTATACGGACAAAACCGGGGCTGAAAATTTGATCGAGGTCCTCGGCGAAGGCAATATGCTGAATCTGCAGCCGGTCTTCGGGAAAAACCCTTCCATCGCAACGTTTTTTGCCTTGACGGATTCCAAGCTGTACGCATTGAGCGCCACGGAAGTCCGGGAACATATGATGAAAGATAAGTTTTTGGTCGAAGAGCTATTGGAGGAGATGGCTATCGTGATCGGCGGCCTCAACCGGCAGTCCTGTATCAGTACGGAAAAGTCAAACAGCAGATTGCTGCAGATCCTATTCATGCTTGCGGCAAGCTCGCTCGCGCTGAATACCGGATTTCAGATACTTGACCGGGCCTTCATGGAAGAGGATGAGTATGACGAATTCCTGAGCGACCCGTCTCATTTTCTGATGACGAAGGTCTTTCCCAGACGTCACAA
>JAISJT010000040.1 GCA_031261395.1 Eubacteriales Family XIII. Incertae Sedis bacterium | reverse complement strand
GAGGCGGCGGGCGAGATCAGGAAAGTCCCGAAGACGCCCGGCAGGATCGCCGGCAGGAGATTGAAACAGACGAGGATGCCCGTCGGGATCAGCAGGCCGAGCGGCGGCTTTGAGGAATGCACCGTGAGCGCCGCCGGTTTCTTGCCCGTGAAGACCTTGCCGAAGATCGTCAGCGAATAGACAAAGGTGAAGAGACTGGCGAGCACGGCGATGCACATGAGCGCCGTCATGACCGGCCCCGGGAACGGCAGCCCCGCAGAGGCGGAATCCGCAAATGCAGTCAAAAACCCTTCTTTGCTGAGAAAGCCCGAAAACGGCGGCAGGCCTGCCATCGAAAGCGAGGCAATGAAAGCGATGGTCCCCGTCACCGGCATGAGCCGGCCCAGCCCGCGCAAAAGCCGCAGATCCCGCGTCCCGCATTCGTGATCCACGATGCCGGTAACTAAGAAAAGGCTTCCTTTAAAAGCCGAATGATTGAGGATATGAAAGACGGCCGCGAAAATCGCCGCCTGTGTACCGATGCCGATCAGGGAAATCACCAGCCCGAGCTGGCTGATCGTCGAATAGGCGAGCAGCGCCTTCAGATCGGTTTGCCGCAGCGCCATATAGGATCCGAAAATCAGCGACGCAAGGCCAAAGATCACAAGCGCGCGCTGCCAAAGCATATTCCCGCCGAACAAGGGCGTCAGCCGCAGGAAAAGAAAAATCCCCGCTTTCACCATCGTTGCCGAGTGCAGATAGCAGCTGATGGGCGTGGGCGCTTCCATCGCCGCCGGCAGCCAGAAATGAAACGGCACCTGCGCCGATTTAGCAAAGCCGCCGATCAGAACGAGGATCACGATCGCCGGGAACGTTCCCGCCTCCCGCACCGCCGAAACATGGCCGAGCAGTTCGCTGAAGCTGTAAGTCCCGGCCGCCTGCCCGAGCAGAATGAATCCGACGAGCATCGCAAAGCCCCCGCCGACCGTCACCAGCAAAGCGCGCTGCGCGCCATAGCGTGATTTGTCGCGCTCGTACCAAAACCCGATAAGGAAAAAGCTCGACAGACTCGTCAGTTCCCAAAAAATATAAAGCAGGATGAGATTGTCCGACAGGACGATGCCGAGCATCGACAGCATAAAGAGGAACAAAAAGATATAAAACGAAACAAGCCGGTCCTTTGGCGGCATATAAAAGATCGAATACCAGACGACGAGCAGACCGATCCCCGTGATCAAAAGCGCAAAAAACAGGGACAGACCATCCAGCCGGAAGGCGAAATCGATCCCGAGATGGCTTACCCAAGAGATGCGATAGGAGAAAGCTTCCCCAGCGCAGACCGCCGGAATCCGTGCACACAGCAGACAAAATAATACAAGCTGAATCCCCAGCACAACCCAACCGGGAGAGTGTGCGGAATCTTTTTGTCCGATCTTTAGGATCACTTTATCATCATTGTCCACACGAAATATTATATATAATGATAAATGCCATTTCATTTACAACCCGGCAAAAATGGAAACTTCGTAATATATCACAAAATCCGTTTACTTTTAATCACTCCGCCGGCGAAATGTTGTGCAAGCCTTATACGTTCTTGCTTTTGCGCAGATAGCGGTCGCAGGCCTTGGCGGCGCGGATGCCTTCGAAGATCGCCCACACGACAAGCGAGGGACCGCGGCGCATATCGCCTGCCGCAAATACCGTCGGCAAACTCGTGCGGTACTTTTCTTCATCGGCCTTCACATTGCCGCGAGGATCCGTCTGCAAATTCATCTGATCGATAAGGGTCCGCTCCGGGCCCGTGAAGCCCATCGCTGTCAATAACAGTCCGCAGGGACGCTCCCTCTCTGTCCCCGGCTGTTCCACCGGCGCCAGGCGCCCGTTCTGATCCTCCCATTTGACTTCAACCGTGACCACAGACGAAACGCGGTGCCCGTCGCCTTTGATTTCTTTCACGGTAGTGAGGTATTCACGCGGATCTTTCCCAAACAATTCAATGGCTTCTTCCTGCCCGTAATCCGTCTTGAACACGCGCGGCCACAGCGGCCAGGGGTTGCCTGCCGCCCGCTCTTCCGGCAATTTTGGCATAATCTCAAACTGCGACACACTCTTTGCCCCGCGCCGGATTGCCGTAGCGATGCAGTCGGTACCAGTATCTCCGCCGCCGACCACGATCACATCCTTGTCCCGTGCATCCATCTCTACCGGCATCGGCGTGTCATCCAATAGATTTTTCGTCGAAGCCGTCAGGTAAGGCACGGCGGTCACCACGCCGGTCAAATCCGAGCCCGGCGCCGCGAGCAAGCGTTCCTGCGTCGCCCCCGCACACAAGACGATAGCGTCAAAATCACGCATCAGTGCGAGTACCGGATAGTCGTTTCCGATCTCCGTATTGACCTGAAAATGAATCCCTTCGTCGCGCATCAAGGCCACGCGCGCCTCGACGATCTGCTTCTCCAATTTCATGTTTGGAATGCCGTACATCAGCAAGCCGCCCGCCCGTTCGGCGCGCTCAAAGACCGTCACGCTGTTGCCAAGCTGATTGAGCAGATCCGCACAAGCCAAACCCGATGGACCCGATCCGACCACGGCGACGCTCTTGCCCGTCGTCATCTTGGGATACCGCGGAAGCGCCTTGCCGGCCTGAAGCATCTCATCCGAAACAAAGCGCTCGATCTCCTTGACCGTGACCGGCGGCTCATGTTCGCCCAAGGTACAGCTTCCTTCGCAAAGCGCCGGGCAGACCCGCGCCGTGAATTCCGGGAAAGGATGTGTCTTCGTCAGACGCCGATAGGCCTTTTCCGTCTCTCCGCGATATGCGAGGTCGTTGATCTCGGGGATGAGATTGGACAGAGGACAGCCGATCGACGACCCCTGCACTACGAAACCCCCGTGGCAAAACGGTACGCCGCAGTCCATGCACCGCGCAGCCTGCAAATTCAACGCTTCGAGACTCTGCGGTACCGTGAACTCCGTAAAGTCCTTGATACGTTCCGCTACCGCACGGTGTCCCGCCTCAGTACGCTCATATTCCATAAACCCGGTCGGTTTTCCCATAATTGTTACTCCGTATTCTCCCGTCTGTCATCCCGGGCGCCGACCCGGGATCCATATTCTCCTGTCTGTCATCCCGATTCTCCCGCCTGTCATCCCGGGCGCCGACCCGGGATCCATATTCTCCCGTCTGTCATCCCGGGCGCCGACCCGGGATCCATTTTCAAATCGCTTTCTTTAGCAACGCCGCATACTCCTTAGGTATAACTTTAACAAAATCCTTGAACCCGCTCTGCGCGCCCTTCAGCGCCGCCTTGGCAATATCGCTGCCCGTGTAGTCCAAATGCTTTTTCAGGATTTCCTTCAGCTTCTTCACATCGTCTGCGCTGAGCGGCTCCAGCGAGACCTTCTCCGGATTGCACCGTTTCTCAAAATCACCGTCTTCGTCCAGCACATAAGCGACGCCGCCGCTCATGCCGGCGCCGAAATTGCGGCCGGTTCGGCCGAGTACCACCACGCTGCCGCCTGTCATATACTCGCAGCAGTGATCGCCGACGCCCTCCACCACGGCGGTCGCGCCGGAGTTGCGTACGCAAAAGCGCTCGCCTGCCAGCCCGCGGATATAGACCTCGCCGCTCGTGGCGCCGTAGATGGCGACATTGCCAATGATCACATTTTCATGCGGCTCCAAAATCGACCCGTCGGGCGGCACCACGATGATACGCCCGCCGGACAGCCCTTTGCCCAGATAGTCATTGGCGTCCCCATGCAGCGCCATTTCCACTCCGCCCGTCAGGAAAGCCCCAAACGACTGACCTGCAGACCCATCGTAGCGCAATCGGATCGAACCGTCGGGCAAGCCCTCAGGCCCGTGCTTGCGCACGATCTTGGCGCTCATCATGCAGCCCACCGTGCGGTTGCGGTTGTTGATAGCCAGGCTATAGTCGGCCTTCTCTCCTTTGCGGTCGATCGCGCCGCGGCACAGCGAAATGAGCGTGCTTTGGTCGAGCGTCTTCCACAGCGCATGATCCTGCGGCTGTGTGAAATAGCGCGCGCCCGCGCTGTCAACCGATTTTGGTTGATAGAGCAGCGGCGACAAATCAACTGTCTGCGCTTTTTCATTGAGTCTGCTTTCAGCCGGCGTCTGCCGCAGCAGTTCGACATGGCCGACCAATTCGTTCATCGACCGAACGCCGATGCGACTCATATATTCACGCACTTCCTGCGCCAAAAAGCGCATGAGATTTTCGATGTATTCGGGTTTGCCCGCAAACTTGCCGCAGAGATCCGGGTTTTGCGTAGCGATGCCGACCGGGCAGGTATCGAGGTTGCAAACGCGCATCATGTCGCAGCCCATGACTACGAGCGGCGCCGTCGCAAAGGCAAATTCCTCGGCGCCGAGCAGTGCGGCGATCACGATGTCGCGGCCCGTGAGCAGCTTGCCGTCCGTCTCGAGTACCACGCGGTTGCGCATATTGTTCATGAGCAAGGACTGGTGCGCCTCCGCGATGCCGAGTTCCCACGGCAGTCCGGCGTGCCGGATGCTCGTCCGGGGCGCCGCGCCCGTGCCGCCATCGTAGCCGCTGATCACGATCACGTCAGCCAGCGCCTTCGCCACGCCGACGGCGATCGTCCCCACGCCGCCTTCGCTAACAAGTTTCACGCTGATGCGCGCATACTTATTGGCGGCCTTCAAATCACGAATCAGCTGCGCCAAATCCTCGATTGAGTATATATCATGATGCGGCGGCGGGCTGATCAGTTCGACGCCCGGCGTCGAATACCGCGCCCGCGCGATCCACGGATACACCTTGCCGCCCGGCAGATGCCCGCCCTCCCCGGGCTTGGCGCCCTGCGCCATCTTGATCTGTATTTCTTTCGCGTTGTTCAGATAATGCAGCGTCACGCCGAAACGCCCCGAAGCGACCTGCTTGATCGCGCTGGATTTGTTCTCTCCGTTCGGCGCGGCTTCAAAGCGTTCGGGCAGTTCGCCGCCTTCACCCGTGTTGCTCTTGCCCCCGAGCCGGTTCATCGCGATCGCCATACACTCATGCGCTTCGAGACTGATCGACCCATAGCTCATCGCGCCCGTCTTGAACCGCCTCACAATGCTCGAAACCGGCTCCACCGAGTCAATGGGGATCGGCTTGTCCGTCTCCACGATCTGCAGCAGCCCTCGGATATTCTTGATCTCGACCGTCCGCTTGTTCACCGCCGCCGAAAAATCCTTGAACATCCGATAGTTCCCGGTCCGGCAACTCTGCTGCAGCAGGAAAATATTTTCCGGATTGTACAAGTGGTACTCGCCGCGCTTGCGCCATTTGTAGTCGCCGCCCTCGTCGAGCGGTTCATCTTTCACGCGGATGTCAAAAGCTTTCGCATGCCGCTCACGGATCTCTCGCTCGATCTCGCGCAGCGTCAGTCCGCCGATGCGGCTCGTCGTACCTGTGAAATATTGGTCTATAATGCTGTCGCTGATGCCAAGCGCCTCGAACACCTGCGCCCCGTGATAAGACCGCACCGTCGAAATGCCCATCTTGCTCATGATCTTCACGATCGCATGTGTCATGGATTCCTTGTAATTCGCGACGCCCTCTTCCGCGCTGACCGTTAGCCAGCCTTCCTGTGCCATCTGCTCGATCGTCCGGTACGCGAGGTTCGGGCAGATCGCATCCGCCCCATAGCCGACCAACAAAGCGATGTGATGCGCCTCTCTGGCCTCCCCTGTCTCGCAGACGATGCTGATATGCGTGCGCGTGCCCTTGCGCACGAGATACTGATGGAGCGCTGAGACCGCCAGCAGCGCCGGGATCGGCACCTTGCGCTCGCTCGCCCCCTTGTCCGACAGAATAATAATATTGTAGCCGGCGTCCATCACGAAATCCGCCGCCTTGAACAAATCGTCGAGAGCGTGTTCCAGGCCGTCTTCTTCCCGGCTGTTGAACAGCATCGGCAGGGAAACCGTCTTGAAGCCGAGCGATTCCGCGTTTTTCAGCTTGTCTACTTCATGCGGCAATAGCACGGGTGTGTCATGTCTGATCATGTGGCAGTGTTCAGGGCCGGGTTCGAGCAAATTATTCTCGCTGCCAATGCGGATGTACGAACTCGTTACGACCTGCTCGCGGATCGCGTCGATCGGAGGGTTCGTGACCTGCGCGAAAAGCTGCTTGAAATAATTGTAGAGGAGCTGTGGCCGGTTGCTGAGGACGGCGAGCGGCGCGTCGATGCCCATCGACGAGATCGGATCCTCGGCCGTGTTGGCGATCGTCTTCAGCGTGAGGTTCAGATCCTCCCAGGTATAGCCAAAGACCTTCTGTTCCGTTTCAATAGGCAGCTGTTCGAGCTCGCCCGACTTGTTGGCCATGAGCAGCTCGAGGCTGATAAAGTCCTTCAGCATCGCCTGCTCGTACGGCGCCGGCTGGGCCTTTTCGCGCGTCTCGCGGATCAC
>JAISJT010000018.1 GCA_031261395.1 Eubacteriales Family XIII. Incertae Sedis bacterium | reverse complement strand
GGCCTTCTCCTGTGATCAATGCTTCGCTGCTGGGGGTGACCTGTGGGTGCCGGGATTTTGACGGGATCGGCGCGGTGTATGGGGCGCTGCACGGGATCGAGGGGGTGCTGACGGAATCGCTGGTGCGGCTGGATACGCAGGATCCGGCGGAGTTGGCCAAGCTGCGGGTCACGCCGGCTTCGGGGCAGATCGGGACCTGCCGCTACAAACTCGGGAAGGATGAGGCGGCGCAGGAGGATTATGCGCGTATTCTGGACGTGCTGACGGCGCACGGAATCGGGTATTTTTTCTATATCGGCGGCAACGACAGTATGGATACGGCTTCGAAGGTTTCGGCGCTGGCGCGTGCGCGGGGCGTGGAGCTTGTTTGCACGGGGGTGCCGAAAACCATCGACAATGACCTTGGCGACGAGGCGCGGACGCTGATCGACCATGCGCCGGGCTTTGGCAGCTGCGCGCGGTGGTGGGCGATGACGATGAAGGACGCGTTTGAGGAAATCCGCGGTATGTACGGGAGCGAGCCGGTGTCTGTGTACCAGGCGATGGGGCGCGATGCCGGATTTATCACGGCGGCGGCCCGCCTTGCAGATCCGGAACGGCGGGAACCGCTCCAGCTTTACTTCGCAGAAACGAAGATGGGCATTGATGAACTTTATGCGAATGTCTGCCGCAGTTTGAGGGATTGCGGACGCGCGATCGTTGTGGTCAATGAAGGCTTTTCGATCGGGGCGGACGGGGGCGCACGCGACGGCTTTGGTCATCTTGAATACGGGGCCGGCGAAACCACGGCCATGCAAAATGTGGTGAGCGCGCTGGGCCGGCGCGGGCTGCCTGTGCGCGGCAATGCGACAGGGCAGATTCCCGGTGTAATACAGCGGGATGCCGCAGTCTTTCGCTCCGAGGTGGATGAACGCGAGGCCTATGATGTCGGACGCCATGCAGTTCAAATTGCCGTCAAAGAAGGCACGGGCTGGATGGCGACGATACTGCGGGATGAGAAGAGCCCCGGCTACAAAGCTTATTATAGCAAGGTGCCAATAGAGGTGATCGCGAATACGGTGCGGGGCCTTCCAAAAGACTGGATTGCGGGGGACGGGATCGATGTTACGGATGATTTTGTCCGCTATGCGATGCCGCTGATTGGAGAAGGCCCCCGGATGATTCCGGTTTCAGGGCCGGGCGGACTGCCGGATTTTGCAAATCTGAACCGCAGGCCGATTGAAAAAATCTGCAAGGACTATGTCCCGGTGAATTATCGCCACACGCGGGTGTAACAATCCGGAAGAAATATTTTCTCTCCCGTTATCGTTTTAATGGGCGCAAGTTTGTCGTTTGCGTTGTGTTGACAAATCGGTGTATAATTCTATCAATAATTTTTGTTTTTGGATTGTGGGAGTGTTATGGTGGGTAGGATTTATAACTTAGAACATGTGTTCTGGGGGGGGGCTTCCGAGTTAAGGGATAGCCGTTTCGGGTTTAATATTGGTCAGACGGACGCTCTGCGCTTTGTGCGCGGGGTGTTTTTTTGGTGCGTTTGTCATTCGCCGTTGCTGGCTGTTGTCATTCGCCGACTTGGTCGGCGAATCCATGGTGGTCATTGGCATGGATTCGCCGGTCGAGCCGGCGGATGACGTGTGGATTCGCCGGTCAAGCCGGCGAATGACGGGTTGCGGGTTGTTGACAAGTTGTCTTGTAATCGTTATTCTGAATGAATGTGGGTGTATGGGAGGTGAATATGATGGGAAAAAAGTGGACGAAAATGTTCGCGAAACGATTTGGTGTTTTCCTCTCGGTCGTATTGTTGCTTGGTTTGGCTACTCCGATGGCGGTGCTGGCGGCTGCCGGGCCGGTGGCGAGCGTCCTTTCGAAGGGGCCGATTACCATTCCTCCGCTTGCAAGTATCACCGAGGTGAAATGGACGAATAGCATAGACCATCCGGGGTATGATGGCGCATACACAGAGGCGAAGTCGCGCAGCAACCTCGGCGTGGCGACGCAAGACCATGTCTTTGTCGGTTCAAACAACAGCGTACAGTTTATGGGCTATGAAAGTCCTTCCCACATGGACTATATCTACTCAAACCTTTATACGGATTACAGTGCGCTTTCCGGGATTGAATTTACACTGAAGCCTTTGAATATGAATTTTCACACATTCCGGCAGAGTGGATTTTTTTTCAACGGTACCTTGGCCGGCAATACCTATACGGGCTATGCCCTTGCACTCACGCAGCCGGACGGCGCCTATGCGAGCGACCCCAAGGCGTCGCTGAACATATACAAAGGAACCTGGTCCATCGGAAATGACGGAAACTATATCCCGGAGTACTGTAAGGTGACCACGCTGAAATCCGGTATTGCAAACGGTTCTACGACCCCGTTGAACGTTCGGCTTGAAAAACTGACCAATGCCAACGGCACGAAAACAACCGGCGGTTTCAATATTTATTTAGACGGGAGGCTGGTCTTTTCCGTCTCCGATGCGGCTGCCGGTGATATCGGCACGGGGTTTGGTTTTTACACTTCCTATTACAGTCACTACTGTAGTGTGCTCACCACGATAAAATATGAGGGCATTAAGTTGAAGCAGGTGAGAACGCCTACGTCGGAAGCCGACTTTGATGCGGCGGACAAGGCGACGGTAACAGCAAACTTTCTGACGACCGACGGCAATACTGTCGTCGCAACGCCGCAGAGTTTGTCGATGATAAAAAAATGGCAGGAATATACGGTGAATAATATTCCGCAGTCGATTGTATTAGACGGGGTCACCTATTACTATGTCAGTTCCGACCCGTCCGTGAGCAACGGATACAAGAGTACGGTGACCGGAAATGTCGTTCACAATTTTAGATATGCCCAAATATCTGTCGAGAAGTCTGCCGATATCGGAAACGGGAGCGCTGCGAATCCGGTACCCGTGGCGAGCGAACAGCAGTATCAATATTCGGTGAAGGTAACGAATGGTCAGGGTGCACTGCCGACTACTGCCGGTACGAATCTGAGTGCAACGGGCGGGACATATGCAACGGATGGAGGCGATGGTGTCAATGAGGGTTTTGGCACGATTAATCAAAGCGGAAATGTCGGACAAACACATTATTTTGGATTTGAATATGATACAAAATCCTCAACCCAGCCACCCAATCACTACTACTCTGCCTATGTTACCTTCCCGGAGAATTTTGCTGCGGGCACCTATAATATTAAGATACCGGTTGCCTTTTGGATTGGGGAAGGGAAAAATAGTGTCACCATCGGGGAAGGGACAGGGTTGCATGTTCCCGACAGTACTTTTACGATGAAGTTGCGTGAAAGTACGACGAGCGGAACGGAACGCGTTTCAAAGACCAGTTCCCTCAATCGCTATAATAAGGAAAAGGCGCTCGGCGCAGGCGATATGATTGATTTTGGCACCATTACCATTGGAGCAAACAATACGAAACTTGTACTGGAAATCAGAGGACGTATGTGGGCGCAAGTGAATTATGGCAAACCGAATTATATCGTGCACCATGGGTTCATGGTTGGGCAGCCCGATATTTCGTGGTCGAGTGTATCACTGGAAGATACCCTTCCGGCAGGCTTGCAGTATGTATCGCAGGCAAGCGGCGGCGGCACGGTTGTGACGAACGGACAGAAAATCACCTGGACGCCGGCGTCCTTTAGCAACGGGGCGCCTGTCGAGTTCAAATACAATGTAAAGGTGAACAGCACGACCGTCAATCAGTTGTATGACAATACGGCAAATCTGCGTTTGCAGGCGCTGCTTGGAACCCCGGCAACCACAATCCAAGGGGGGCACACCTATCACAAATTGCCTGCGGTAAAGGTTTCGGCGCACTATGTTGACCGCATTGACGGCGTTACGCTCAAGGCGGACGACGCGGTGGTGAACACCTACGCAGGAAATACTTATTCCAAGACGCCGTCTGCGACGCTGACCTATGGCGGCAAGACCTACAACTATATCGGGTACAAGCGCGACGGCGCGTCATCGGTCACCTCCGGCAATGTGTCAAACTACAACGTCGGGTCTGCCGACCACGATTTTGTCTATGTGTACGAACTCGCGTCGGGGTACGGCAAACTGAATATCAAGTATTATGACACGACCAACGGCAATGCGGAACTCACCGCTCTGGCAAGGCAGATTGAGTCTCCGGTGAACGCGCCGCTGATGTTTCCGGTCAGTGCGCTCTTTGATGTGAGCACGGGCGGCAATACCTATACCTCCACCGGCTGGCAGTTCCTGGGAACGTCGGGCTTCCCCGGCGCCGTTTCGCCCACGCCCGGCTATCCGGATGAAGCACAGTCGGTATTGGTTCCGAATATACCCAATAATACCTCGGTGTACAACCTGAAAATCTATGTCGCCAAACATCCGAAACTGACGATTCGTTTTGTTGAATGCGACAGCGCAGGCACGCAGATGTACGGCGGAGCGGAGATTAAGACGGCGGTAACGGAAACCTTCCCCTATAGCGGTATCATGTATCTTTCCGACGAGTATTACCAGTCTTTCGGAACCTATAAGTATCACGGATACGTCATCGGTACCAGCGGAACGGCTTCGGCGGGCACCCATATGCCGGATGTAAATCCGGTGACGGCGGACAGGACCGTCACGCTGTATTTCGAGAACACGACGCAAGTCACCATCAACTTCGTGGAACTCGACAATGCCGGGCGTGTGCTGAAAAGCAGTATCGCCCAGGTCGGCGGCACATTCACCGCCTTTGATTCCTTGTTTGATAACATTTTGGTGGAAGAGAGCGCGGATGCTTCCGCGAGCGTGGTGTCGCGAAACTATATTTACCAAGGCTATTCGCGTCCCGATATTGCCGGCGGCGCCGTTCAGGCTGGCAGGCCTACCGGATTTTCTACTCCGTCTGATGACAAAACGGTCACGCTGTACTTTGCGGCGAATTATGAAATCGGGCTGAAATATCACGTCTTTGCTACCGACGCGGAACTCGCTGTGGATGACGGAGCAGGCGCTTTCGTGCCGACGGTATTGCTCCCGGACGAGACAAACCTCGTTCGGGGCGGTCAGAGTTGGACAGCGCAGGCACCGCCGGCTACCATCAACTACAACGGCTTTATCTACAATTATTCCGGTTACCGCGAAGGCAGCGACGGCGGACCTTACACCATCGGCACGGCCGTGAAGCCGAGCGTGACCAACTACCGCGGCGGCAGTATCTTTGTCTTTGTCTATACCAAGGGCGCCGCCACGGTCACCAATACGATGTCCGAGCAGTTCCGCGACAACGACAATCTCTTCAACGTGCTGAAGGCCAACAATACGCTCAATGTCCAAAACGGCGATACGTACACGCCTGCTTCCGGGACTCCGCCGGATACCTTAGTGAACCCCCTTACCGGAAAGCGTCTGGGCTATATCGGATGGAGTTGGGACAACGGCAGCGCTGGAACATCTACGGGCGGCAAGGCAGTACTGCCCTCCGCCACGGTGTCTGCCCCTTCTGCGATTACCTATCTCTACAATGCGAACCGGGCCATTTTCACCGCTTCCGCGGACGGAATCGCTTCGAACAGCACAAATGCGGACGCGACGACGACCACCCATGTCATCCTGACCTTTGACTATCCGGTGCGCGGCGTGCTGCGCTTTGAAGATTTGGATATCACCTTGGGCGGAGCAGACATTAAGGATACTGCGAGCGGCAGTATTCCCGGCTCCTATATTTCCGGAGGCGGAACCGTCTATACGATACCGGTCACGCCGCCAAGGACTGCGCTGGAAGGCGATGCCATATCCGTCGCCGTACATCTGGAGAATGCGAATCTCAGTGCAAATCCGCAGTATCCCTACACAACGGAGACGGATACGACCAAGGTGCACATCCGCAGGCAACTCAAATCTGTAACCCCGTACAGCAACGCCGGTCTGACGGCATATATCCGGGTCGTCTTTGACCCAAGCGGTTATCCATTGGACAATCTGGCCGTAGAAAATCTGCATTTCGAGGAGGTTGGCGGTGCGATGGCCTATGCTGACAAAGTTACAAAGGTTACATCGGGTTTCGTCGCAGGCGAAGCACTGGGCTATGTATTCAACATCGATATCGGACATATTCAACTT
Source organism: Eubacteriales Family XIII. Incertae Sedis bacterium (assembly GCA_031261395.1). Classification (GTDB taxonomy): domain Bacteria; phylum Bacillota; class Clostridia; order Peptostreptococcales; family Anaerovoracaceae; genus WRMW01. Next base: position 40,065 of record JAISJT010000018.1, on the reverse strand, counting down.
GATTCGGGTGAAACCGGCACGGTCAAGTTTTTCGCCAATGGCGGCGGCGGACGGGATGTCTTTAAGGTAATCGACGACCCGATGCCCGTGACGGTGGAAAAACCGTTTGGCGTGAGCAGCAGTGAGCACCGGTATTGGTTTATCGGCGAGAGGGACGGCGACGGCTGGGATGCGGTGACGGATGCGGATACGCCTTATCCCGAAAACGGCCTTGACCGCCATCAGGTACTCAACGATTTCATCAAACAGTCAAACGGCGGGATGATGTATTTCCTGCGCGTAAGCGCAAGGTCGGACAAATACCTCGACTATACAGGGCTGACTGCCTACGATAACTTTGTATTGGGGTCGTATGCGGATGAAGACGCCGAAAACACGGCGTTCAAATCGGTTGACCTCAGCGGCTGGGAATCGGAACTTGCGTCCAGACGGGTCACGGTAGGCGCAAATGAAAATGGGATTCCGCCGGGCTCATACGAGTTGCTCACGGATGGCGAGGAGGACATCATCTTCTATAACGGAGATTACTACATCATCAACTACAATGCGACTTCGCATGCGGTTGTGGGTTACACGCTGTTCGGAGGCGATACCTCAAATATGATGTTCCAGACATGCCAGCCGCTAACGGCATTCGGGGCCATTCCCTATGGTATCTATATCGATGGCGCGCTTGTGCCCTATTTTAATGCGGACGATAGTTACGCTGTAAACTATGGCGTCTACGACGGGTCGGGCGCTTACGGACCTCAATGGTTTGCCGGCAGTGGTTTCATGGATGTGCGCGGCACGACCTTCTTCTATCTGCAGCCGGACTATATCGACTCCAATGACAAATTGGCCAACGGCAAACACGAGATATTCATCATGTTTGAGGATGGCTATGCCCTCGGTGAGTTCACCAAGGACGTACGCAATCCTGCGGAAATATATCCGGAGACGCTGGAAGTAGAACGATATCAGACCATCATCGCTCACACGCTCTTGTTGGACGGACTGCCTGAACCAACGGTTGCACCGGTAACAGGCAGTTTGCGCGATGGTGTTACGATTGATAACAATGCCCCTCCCACATTATCAATCGGCACCGAGGCGACACAGGTCGCGGAGACCTTCTCCTTCGAACTCAAAGCCACCAATCTTTACAGTGATACAAACAATCCTGCGATAGCAGAAATAACGGTTCGGGTCATTGATATTCCCGGCGAAGTCTCCGATTTTTCGGCGACGCCCGCCGGAGAAAATACGACGCGCCTCTCATGGAATGTGCCGGATTATTTGGGCAACACGCCTCTGCTTGGGTATGACAGACGGATAAAGTACTTCTATACGGATACAAAGACCTGGTCAAACGGGCCCACGCTGTATCCTACGACGCAGAACTTCTATGATGTGACGCTGCCTGACGGCGTGAGCGCCTATCAGTTTGACGTGTGGGCGGTCAACAAGGTGGGAACAGGCCCTGAGATTCATTATGTGGGTATCCCTGTCGAAATCAACGGAGAAATCATTGAAATTCCGCGCAATGAGGAGTTGCTTGACCGACGGGTTTTGGAAGAACACGACGATTTGTTTGCCGGTCTTGCGCTGCCGCTTGTAGAAGTGGTGGGCAGTTTGCCGACCGGTGTGACCCTCGACGCCTCTATACCCGGCGCACCGAAACTCAACATTACCAAGGACGCAACGAAGCAAATCGGCGATTATCCCTTGACGCTGAAAGTGACCACGGATTATGGCGACCCGGCTACAGCGGATTATATTGTCCGCGTGATTGATAAGCCGTCCGTGCCGCTGAATCTCACCGCCGGGGGAACAGGGACTATCACGGCGACTTGGGTGGTCCCCTCGTATCTCGGCAATACGCCGCTCCTTGGATATGGCGCAAAGATTGTATTGTATAAGGATGGCGCATGGAGCCAATGGCAGGACGTCAATACCGACCCAAATGTGGATGTGACCTCTCTTGATTTCATCCTGCCGAACGATGTGACCGCATACGGGGTACAGATTTGGGCATACAATAAATTGGGCGCGGGGCCTTCCGCTGTCTTTGTGCACAGCAATTCGGACCCCGGAAATCCGCCTATTCCGCCCTTGCCTCCCGGCGGCGCGATTGGCGGCTCCGTCACTAACGATTCAGGGGAATTGGTCGATGTGGATGTCGTGATTGCACGCGGAGACAAACGTCTTTCAGACGCTTCCTTCAATGGTCTGTATGACAACATCAATGACGCTGTCAGCCTTGAATATTTGGAGCCGGGAGGCATTGCGACCTTCCTCTTTGAGCATATTCCGGATGGATATTACAACATCATAGCCAGGGTCATTCCGCTGAAAGAAACCGGGCCAGGTTCCGGGGTCTATGACCGCGATGAGACGCGGAGTTACTATATTACGCGCGGCGTAGAAGTGGAAAACAGCGAGCCGAACGCCACTGTGGATATTGAACTCGGCCGGAAGCAGAGTGTGCTGGAAATTTCACCGGACGCACCGAATGTTTCCGTTCTCGGCTTGCCTGAACTCTTTAATACAGCCTTTTATACGGAGGCGGATTCGATTTTGGTCGATGGCGGGGGCGTGGTGGAATTCAAACTCTTAGTAAACAAAGTAGAATCCGATGCGGAAGATGCAATGAAAATTGCGCTGAAGGCGCGGGACAACAGTGAGCGAAGTATGTTTTATCTCGATTTGACGCTGATAAAATCCTGCTATGCCACAGACGGAAGTCTCATCGAGCAAACGCTGATTCAGGAACTTCCGGATGACTACCTTTTGATTTCCATTCCCATATCCGGGATTCTTGCGGGCAGGACCACCGTACATGTTTACCGCGTGCATGTACCAATCGGTCTGGATGAGCAGATGCACCAATTGGAGATTTTGGATGGCTTGAAGTATGCGAATGCCGGTGATTTTGGCAGCGAAGGATTCCGCTCTTCCGATGATACGACATGGGTGGTCATGAAAACCAATAAATTTTCGGCTTATGGATTGAGTGTTCCCGCCTACCAGCTGACTGTTACCACCGAGGGGAACGGGTCTGTATTGGGCATCCCGGAGGACAACCTTCTGATCGAAAATGAAGGCGCCGGGTTCAGTGCAGCGGCTGATCAGGGCTGGCACTTTGCCAAATGGATCGTGCAAGGCGCCGCCTCTCCGGCTTCGGAGACGGATCCTGCAATGGCGCTGATCATGCCGGCAAATGAAGTGGCGGTCACTGCTGTGTTTGAAAAGGATCCGGCTGATTCGGCTCCGTTTGATCCCAGCGAGCCGCCGGAGCCGCCAGAGCCGCCTGAGACGCCCGAACCTAAGGCCGATGATCCGGCCCCGTTCGATCCCGGCGTGCCGCCTGCGCCTAAGGCTAAGGTCGTTGAGCCAGGCGAAGCTGAGGTGGAACTTCCTTCCGTTGTTGCGGGCAATACGAACGACAAAACAACAGATAGCGATGCCGGGGATGTGGTAGTCAGCGGCGAGCCCGAGGTGGTTCCGGAGACGGATTCCGGTTGGGCCTTATTAAACCTGATCTTTGCTCTCATCGGGATCCTGACCGCCATCGTGGCGGCGATTCTCAGGATTCGCAGATCCAAAGATGAAAAAGACGGGAAGACCAAAGACGCACCCGTGTGGCTGTCACTCTTGGCGTTCATCCCGGCTCTGATCGGCATACTACTGTTCTTCATCCTGGAGGATATCACCGGCAAGATGTTCCTGACAGATGTGTATACTATCCTTTTCGCCGTCATATTGTGTCTCGTAATCGCGTTGACCGTTGTGGCGAACAGACTGGGCAGACGAAGCGCTTGCAATCAGCGGCGCGGGATGATACAATAACCCGGTTGTGCGCCGTTGCTTGGTATCGCGAAACTCCAACGCCTACTCGGCAACCGGCAAAGTGAAAAGCATGGATTGCGGCACGGAGGCCACAATGACAATGCATGAAAGAAAAGGAGACAGACATGATCGATCAGACGCAGAAAGCGCAAATCATTGCGGACTACCAGACGCAGGCCGGTGACACGGGTTCGCCCGAGGTGCAGGTGGCCATTCTCACATACCGGATCAACGATCTGAATGAGCATCTGAAGGCTCACCACAAAGATCATCACTCACGAAGGGGTCTTTTGAAGATGGTAGGACAGCGGCGAAATATGCTCAACTATCTAAAGGAAAAAGATATCGAGCGTTACCGTGCGCTCATCGCGAGACTTGGACTCCGCAAATAATAGGGCAACGAACAGAAGGCGAGGTCGTCCTCGCCTTTGTTTATTGAAAAGAGGCAGGAAAGGAAGAGGAATTCAATGAGATTTACAGATTACAAGACATTCAAGACGGCGCTGGGAGGCAGACTCCTCCAGGCAGAGGTTGGCAAGGTCGCCGAGCAGGCGAACGGAGCTGTGACGATACGCTACGGCGATACCGTAGTGCTTGTCACTGCGTGCATGAACAATGAACCGCGGGCCAATCAGGACTTTTTCCCGCTCAGCTGCGAGTACGAAGAAAAGATGTATGCGGCAGGAAAGATTCCGGGCGGGTTCATCCGGCGCGAGGGCAGGGCGTCCGAGAAGGCCACGCTGTTTGCCCGTTTGATGGACAGACCGCTGAGGCCGCTGTTCCCGACCGGATTTTTTAACGATGTGCAGGTGGTCGCCACCGTGCTCAGCATCGATTATGATTGTCCGCCCGAAGTGGCGGCGATGATCGGTTCGTCCATCGCTCTGTCGATTTCGGACATCCCGTTCGCGGGTCCGACCGGCGCTGTGGTCATGGGTCTCATCGACGGCAGACCCGTCGTCAATCCCACATCGGAGCAGAAGGCAAAGAGCGATCTGACACTGACTGTGGCCGGTACGCGCGATGCTATCATGATGGTCGAGGCGGGCGCCAACGAGGTCGCTGAGGATCTGATCCTCGATGCACTCTTTGCCGCACACGATGAGATCGTCAAAATCGTCGATTTCGTAGACGGCATCGTTGCCGAACTCGGCAAGGAAAAACTCGTCTTTGAGGCGCCGCAGGTGCCTGCCGTGATCGAGGAGCGGGTACGGGCGGCCTACGGCGATAGGATAGTTGAGATCATTCACACGGTCGAGCGCGTCAATTATCGCGTACACGAGCAGCTTACGAAAGAAACAGCCAAAGAGGCAAAAGCGGAACTTGCCGCCGAACTTGCAGAGCAGATAGCGGCAGGCGAAGGCGAGCCGGATATCGCAGGGACCGAGAAATTCATCGGGCAGGTCGTGAGCGATCTCATGGTCGAAGAATTCCGCAAGATGATCCTGAACGAAAACAAGAGGCCGGACGGCCGGACGACTACAGAGCTTCGCCAGATATGGTGCGAGACGGGATTCCTCCCGCGCGCGCATGGCTCGGGCCTGTTCAAGCGCGGTCAGACTCAAGTGCTTTCGGCGGTGGCGCTCGCGCCGCTTCGTGAAGCGCAGATGATCGACGGTATCGGTGAAGAGACCAGCAAGCGCTATATGCACCATTACAATTTCCCGCCGTTTTCCGTCGGCGAAACCAAGCCGATGCGCGGCCCCGGACGCCGCGAGATCGGCCACGGCGCGCTTGCCGAAAGGGCGCTCATCCCCGTGCTTCCGGCGGAAGACGTCTTCCCCTATGCGATTCGCGTGGTATCAGAGACGCTTTCATCCAACGGCAGCAGTTCGCAGGGTTCTATCTGCGGCAGCACGCTCGCCCTCATGGACGCGGGCGTTCCGATCAAGGCGCCTGTTTCCGGCATTGCGATGGGCCTGATCCAGGACGAAAATGACGCGAGCAAAATCGCGATCCTCACGGATATTCAGGGCCTCGAGGACCATTACGGGGATATGGATTTCAAAGTTGCGGGTACCGAAAACGGCATCACGGCTCTCCAGATGGACATCAAATGTCATGGTCTCTCACGGGAGATCATGAAGAACGCCATCAATCAGGCCAAGGTCGCAAGACTCGACATCCTCGGCTTTATCAAAGAAGAAATCGCAGAGCCGCGTACAGATCTTTCTCCGTATGCACCGCGCATAGAGTCGATCCAGATCGACCCCGAGGACATCGGTACGATCGTCGGCAAGGGCGGCAAGACCATCAACGGCATCATCGCCACGACGGGAGTCAAGATAGACATCGACGATACCGGCCTCATCTCGATCGCCGCCACCGAACCCGACGGCATGCAAAAAGCAATCGAGATGATCGAAATGCTGCTCAAAGAGCCGGAAGTCGGCGAAGTATACGACGGCACGGTCACGGGCATCAAGGAATTTGGCGCATTCGTCGAGATCCTGCCCGGCAAGGAAGGGCTCTTGCATATTTCAGAGATCGACAAATTCCGCGTTGAGCGCGTCGAAGATGTGCTGAATGTGGGTGACAAGGTCACGGTCAAGGTCAAGGGCATTGACGACAAAAACGGAAAGATCAGCCTCTCGCGCAAAGCGCTCCTATAAGCCGTGATTCAGACATATCAACTATCGAACGGCCTGACGGTCGTTACAGAAAATCTGCCGCACGTCGCCTCGGCTACTGCCGGGGTGTGGGTGCGTGCCGGAGCAGTGGAAGAAAAGCCCAAAATCTTCGGCATTTCGCATTTCATCGAACACATGATGTTCAAGGGCACGGAAAATCGTACCTACCGTCAGCTCTCCGAAGATGTGGAGAAGTTCGGCGGGAACATGAACGCATTCACGGGCAAGGAATCGACCTGCTACTATGTCAAGTCTCTGTCGGCGCATTTAACAGAGAGTATCGATGTGCTGGCCGACATGATGACCCATTCCCTATATGACGCCGCCGAAATGGAAAAGGAAAAGAACGTCATCATCGAAGAGATGAAAATGATCGAGGATGTGCCGGATGATTTTGGCCAGGACCTTATCACGGAGGCGATATTTGAAGGAACACCGCTGGCCAACCGCACCATCGGTTCGCGCGAAAGTGTGCGCGGGATATATAGGGCTGATATAATGCAGTATTTATCCGAACGATACACTGCGGACAAGATCGTCGTCAGCGTTGCCGGTCAGTTTGACGAAGCCGTTTTGCGGGAGATGCTTGAAAAGAGTTTGGGTGAGGTTCCCGCCGATGCCAGAAAGCAAGGAAAGCAAGTATCCGTCCCCTTGCTTCCCCGCGTCCCCCATCGTATTTCACAAAAACGGGATATCGAACAGACCCATCTCTTTCTTGGGACGAAGGGCGTTGCTTTTGAGGACGATGACTTTTATGCTCTGACCTTGTATTCGTCCATTCTGGGCGGAGGGATGAGTTCGAGGCTTTTTCAGTCGGTACGTGAGGAAAAGGGTCTGGCATATTCCATCTATGCATCTGATGCTCCCTTTGTTGATGACGGACAGTTTGTGATTTATGCCGGTGTGGCGGATGAAAAGCTTGTCGCAGCAGTTGGAGCAATCAAAGAGGAAATCCTGCTGCTGGCCGAAACGGATGTGCCTTCGGATGAGCTGTCGCGCGTGAAAGAACAGTTTAAAGGCAGCTATATCTTCCGCAGGGAAAACAACAGCTCACGTATGCTTCAGGCGGGACGCAATATGCTCTTGCTCGGAAAGCAATACACAGAAGATGAGATACTGAACGGCATCGATGCGGTCACGGCAGCGGATATCCGCCGGCTGAGCCAAAACTACGCTGATTTTTCGTCCTATTCGGCGGTGGCAATCGGCGGACGGGATGTTGACATGGATAGATTGCTGAAATAGATAGGATTACGAAAAACAATATTATGGAAACGGTAACGATCAAGATTACAGCGGAAGGACAGATCCCGGCATACGAGACTGACGGGTCGGCAGGTATGGATCTGCGGGCGCATACGGCGGACGGACAGCCGGTCGTGATCGCACCCGGAGGCCGCGCTGTCGTACCTACGGGGCTGCGTATCGAACTTCCGCAGGGCTTTGAAGCGCAGGTGCGCGCGAGGAGCGGCCTCGCCGCAAAATACGGCATCGCGTTGGTGAACGGGATAGGAACGATCGACAGCGATTACCGCGGGGATATCGGCGTCATCCTCGTCAATCTCGGCGAGAAGGATTTCATTGTGAATGACGGGGACCGGATCGCGCAGCTTGTGATTGCCCGGTACGTGCGAGCGGAATGGGAACGGGCCGGCGAATTGACAGACACGGATCGCGGCGAGGGTGGTTTTGGCTCCACCGGTGTATAGCGACAGGGGTGGACGCATGTTGTTATTAAGCAAAAAAAATCGGTAATGCTATCGCGAATTGACTCCGAGCAGCGTGAATACGAGATACTGAGTCCTTTTGCTGCGAAAGCGGCGGATTCGGCGGGGCGCCTAAATGCGGAGGCGCTCTGCGATTTTCGCACGGCCTTCCAGCGGGACAGGGACCGCATCATCCATTCCAAGGCGTTTCGGCGTCTCATGCACAAAACGCAGGTATTCATCGCGCCCGAGGAAGATCACTTCAGGACGCGGCTCACGCATACGCTGGAGGTCTCTCAAATCGCGCGCAGTATCGCAAGGGCGCTGCGTCTCAATGAAGATCTGACCGAGGCGATCGCGCTCGGCCACGACCTCGGGCATACGCCGTTTGGTCACAGCGGGGAGTCGGCGCTTGCGCGGAAGCATCCCGGAGGTTTCCACCACAATATCCAAAGCCTTCGCGTAGTCGATACGCTGGAATCGAGCAGTGAACGCAAGGGGATGAATCTGACCATGGAGGTGCGTGACGGGATCAGGAATCACACGGGGGACACCTTGCCCAAAACGCTGGAAGGGTGCATCGTGAGAACCGCAGACCGCATGGCCTATATCAATCACGATATCGACGATGCGATGCGTGCGGGGATCATCAGTGAAACGGACCTGCCGAGGGGGCCGATCGAATTGCTCGGAAGGTCCACGAGCAAGCGCATCGACAGCCTGATTCGGGATATGATCGTTTTTAGCGACGGCCATAATGAGATCCGGCAAAGCCCGCCCTATCAGGACGCCATGGCAAAGCTCAGATCATTTCTTTTCGATCATGTCTATTTTTCCAAAAGGGTGAAAGATGGCGCGGCGCAGGAGGATATCGACCGCACCATCTTCTTTCTCTATGATTATTTCCTGTCACATCCGGACGAGTTGCCGCAGGAGTATCAGCATATTTGTGAGCAGGACGGGCTTGCCGAGGGCGTAAAAGATCATATTGCAGGCATGACAGACCGCTACGCCAGGGAAATGATCGCGAGGACCTATTCCGGCTCCGGCTCCGGCCCCGGCTCAGAGCGATAGATCCTGACCGCCATTGATCGGTATGACCGCGCCGGTGATCATCGCGGCCGCCGGCGACGCCAAATATACAGATAGGGCGCCCAGTTCGATCGGTTCGCCAAAGCGGCCAAGCACGATGGTATCTTCGAGATACGGGATTTGACCTTCCGGAATCATCTTTGAAAGCTCGGAATTGAAAAAACCTACCGCAATGGCGTTCACGCGAATGTCATATTTTCCGAGTTCATACGCCGTGGTGCGCGTCAGGGAATTGATGGCGGCCTTGGAAGCGCAGTAGCACGCCATATTTTGTGTGCGAACGACGGTCCCGGAGGCGATGGACGAGATGTTGATAATGCAGCCTCCTGCTCCGAGCGCGCGCATGCGGTTTCCGACTGCGTGCGTCACGATCGCGGTCCCCTGAAGATTGACGCCGAGTACGCGCGTCCAGTTTTCAAGGTTTTCGTCATCTAAAAAATCGCCGACCGCCGAAATCCCCGCATTGTTGATCAGGATGTCGATTTGTCCGAAATCCGCATAGACGTCTTCGGTCAGCTGCGTGACATCCGCAAAGGAAGAAATGTCGGCGAGATAGCTCTTGCTTTTGACGCCGTAGCTTTGAATCTGTGAAACCGTATCCGCGGCCTCGTACAAATCCGCAATGGCGACGTCGGCGCCGCTCTCGGCCAGTGCGACTGCGATGGTAGCGCCGAGTCCGCGGCCCCCGCCCGTGACGAGCGCTTTCCTGCCGCTGAGATCGAAGGCGCCTTTCATTGTCTCAATTGATTTGATCATTTCAAAACTCCTTTCAAATGCATTGCTGCGCTACCGTAGTGTTTCGTAAAATTCCCGCACATCGCGGGCGAGCAGCTCCGGCTCTTCCATCGCCGGAAAATGGCCGCCGCTCGGCATGTCCGTCCAGCGCACGATATTGAAGTGCTTTTCCGCCCAGGATCTTGGATTGTTGAAGGGGTCGAAAGGGAAGTGCGCGACGGCGGTCGGGACTGTGATTTTGGGATCGGGCGCACCGAAGTTCAGCGCCGGATCCGCATGCGATTCGAAATACAGCCTTGCCGCACTGGCGGAGGCGTTGTTCGCCCAGTAAAACATGAGGTTTGTCAGCAGTGCGTCCTTGCTGAATTTGCGTTCGATCTCACCGCCGCAGTCGCTCCAGGTGCGGAACTTTTCCGTGATCCACGCCGCCAGCCCCGCCGGCGAATCCGACTGTCCGATGGTGAGCGAATCCGGTTTGGTTTCGTGAACGAGGTGATAGGCGCCTTCGTGTTTGTCAAATTCAATTTGCTCCTGCACCCGGCGCATGTCCTCCGGCGGCAGCCCGGAAACGGGTATCGTCGGCAGGAAAACGAAATTGATATGGATCCCCGCGACCTGTTTCGGATAACAGGCGCCGAGCCGGGCGGATATCATTGCGCCCCAGTCGCCGCCCTGCGTACCATAGCGCTCATACCCGAGTTTTTCCGTCATCAGCGTATGAAAGGCGTTTGCGACGCGCGCAGCGCCCCAGCCGGCCTCTTTCGGAATCCCGCCAAACCCGAAGCCGGGAAGATCCGGGATGACCAAGTCAAATGTCTCGGACAGCGGTTCGATCATCTCAAAAAACTCATAGGCGGAGCCCGGCCACCCGTGCATCAGCAAGAGCGGAAACGGATTTGCCCCTTTCCCGCGAATATGCCAGAAATGCAGATCGACGCCGCCTGCTTCACAGAGGAACTGCGGATAGGCGTTGAGAAGGCGTTCCTGCGCGCGCCAATCGTATTGGTCTTTCCAGTAATCGCAAAGGGAGCGGATATAGGTGATATCCGCGCCGTATTTCCAGTCTCCGCCGGCAACAGAGGTCGCCCAGCGGGTCCGCTCCAGCCTTTCGTGCAAATCCGTCAAGACGGAATCCGGCACCTTGATTTCAAAGGGCCTTACAGAGTTCTCAGGCATCTCATCTCCTCGGCGGCCAGTGTACCGCATTTCCGAATACCGCCTGCGCCGCTTCGTGCACGGCTTCGCTCACCGTCGGGTGCGGGTGGACCGTGCGCAGCAGGTCCTCGGTGAGGCCCTCCATTTCCATGACGGCGGCGGCTTCTGCAATCATATCCGTCACGTGCGGGCCCATCATATGCACGCCGAGGATCTCGCCGGTTTGCCTTTCGGCAAGGATCTTGATCAGACCGCCCAGTCCGCCGTCGATCAGCGCCTTTCCGTTGCCGGCCAAATCAAAAGTACCGACGGCATAATCTGATTGCTTCTTTTTCGCTTCTTCTTCGGTCAGCCCCACCGCCGCGACTTCCGGTTCCGTATAGATACAGGCCGGTATGATGTTCGCATCGTAGTGTCCTGCGCCGCTCAGAATGTACTCCACGGCGGCCTCGCCTTGCGCACTCGCCGCATGAGCCAGCATGTTTTTGGCGTTGCAGTCACCGATTGCAAAGATCCCTTTGACATTCGTCTCAAAATGCTCATCCGTCAGGATGGCTCCCCGCTCGGTTTGGATCCCGGCTTTCTCGAGTCCAAGCTCCGTCGTGTTGGGTCTCCGGCCAACGGCCAGCAGCACCAATTCTGATTTGATTTGCTTTTTTTCGCCGCCGTGCTCGATCTCAGAGACAGCGTTTTTTCCGTCTTTTTTCACGGCGACGACTTTCGCAGCCGTCAGGATATCAACCCTGTTTTTTGCGAGGACTCCGCGCAGCAGCGCCGCGATTTGCCCGTCGATCGGCGGCAGGATCTCCGGCAGCGCTTCGATGATCGTGACCTTGACGCCAAGAGCGGAAAAGAGTGAGGCAAATTCGACGCCGATCACGCCGCCGCCGATGATCGCGAGCGACGCAGGGAGCTTTTCCAAAGCGAGCGCTCCGGTGCTGTCGATCACCTGCGGCAAATCGGCGCCCGGGAAATTCAGTTTGACGGGCACAGAGCCGCTTGCCAATATGATCGCATCGGACTTTGGCAGGGCTTTTCCGTCTACAGTGATCGTTTTGCTGCCTGCAAACACGGCCGTCCCCTTGGTGACCGTGACCTTGTTGGCTGCAAGCAGTCCGCTCACGCCGCCGACCAGCTTGTCCGTGACGGCCTTTTTGTGTGCCTGTGCAGCCGCCCAATCGAGCGTCACCTTTTCGGCGCGGACGCCGGCGATGCTGCCCTCTATGAGGTGCTTGTAGGCAAACGCGGAATGCAGCAGCGCCTTCGTGGGAATACAGCCGATATTCAGACAGGTACCGCCAAAGCTGCCTGATTCTACGATTTGAACCTCAGCGCCAAGCTGAGCCGCCCGTATGGCGGCAACGTAGCCGCCGGGACCTCCTCCGATGATGGTGATTTTTTTCATATCCCTATCCCTCAAACAAAGCGCGCAGCGGCTTTTCGAGATATTTCAGTATAGCCGCCAGAAACTCCGCTGCCGGGGCGCCGTCGATCACGCGGTGATCAAAGGTGAGGGACAGTCCTGCGAGCTTGCGGATGACGATCTCTCCGTCCCTGACGACAGGCGTCTCCTGCGTGCGGCAGATCCCAAGGATGGCCGACTCCGGCTGATTGATGATCGGCGTGAAAAAGTCGACCGAACCGTATCCGCCGATGCTGGAAATCGTGAAAGTCCCGCCGCTCATCTCGTCCCGCGAGAGGCGGTTGTTTCTGGCCTTTGCCGTCAGTTCCTTGATCTCGCGGCTCACCGCGAAGAGGTCTTTGCCGCCAGTATCTTTGACGACCGGCACCACGAGGCCGTTGTCTATAGCGACGGCGATGCCGATATTCACGGTACTCGGGATCTTGATCTCGCCATCCGCCAATGTCGCATTCACGATCGGGAAATCCCGGATGGCGCGTGCCACGATCTTGGCGAAGAGATCTACCACTCCGATCCGGCTCTCGCCTTCTGCGAGATCGCTGTTGAGCTGATCCTTGAGATCGAGCAGGGCGGTCACATCCGCCTGCACATGATGCGTGACCATAGGAGCTGCGGACCAGCTCCGGTGCATTCCGTCTCCGATGGCTTTGCGCATACCGGCGTACGGCAGCGTCTGTACGGTGGCGGGAGCAGAGGTGCTGCGCGCCGCCGCGAAACCTCCGCCGGTCTGTGCGGCCAAGACGTCTTCTTTGACGATGCGGCCGCCGGGGCCTGTGCCTGTCAGCAGCGTATAGTCGATTCCCAGATTTTTTGCCAGGGCTCTGGCGGCAGGCGAGGCCTTGATGCGGCCTGATTTGCCGGATGCCGGGGCCGTAGCCGCATCCGGGATCGTGGCAGCGACAGGAGCCGATGCAGAGACCGTCTCCGCCGCAGCGACCGCGACCGCAGCCTCTGCCACGGGTCCCTCCGGGATTTTCTCTCCCGGATCCCCGATATAGGCCAGCACCGCTGCTATCGGCAGCGAGGAGCCGACTTCACCCAATATCCGAAGCAGGGTTCCGTCGACCGGCGCCTCAATGACATTGGTGAGTTTTTCCGTCTCGATCTCGAGCAAACCCTCGCCCTTCTTGACGGCATCGCCTTCTTTCTTCAGCCAGCTTGCGATCAGGCCTTCGGTCATCGTCAGACCGAGTTTTGGCATAACAAGTTCAGTAGCCATATTCCTCCTCCAATCTACGCGAACAGACTTTTGACTGCTGCGATGATCTTTTCTTCATTCGGCTGATAGTTTCGCTCCAGAGCCGCGCTGAACGGGACCGGCGTGAAGGGAGATCCGACCCGCTTGATCGGCGCATCGAGAAAATCAAAGGCTTCGTCGGCAAGTCTCGCCGCGATCTCGCCGCCAAACCCGCCTGTTTCTACGGATTCGTGTGCGATGACGATACGGCCTGTCTTTTCCACGGAGGCCAATATGGCGTCCATGTCCAAGGGGTACAGCGACACGAGGTCGATGACTTCGGCGTCGATGCGCTCTTTTTCTAACTGCTCAGCCACATCGACACATTTGCGAAGCATCTTTGACCAGGAAAGAATGGTCACATCCTTGCCTTCTTTTTTGATCTCCGCCTTGCCGAACGGAACCGTGAATTCCCCTTGGGGTACTTCCTCACTGATGCCGTTCAGTCCCTTATGCTCAAAGCACATGACGGGATTGTTGTCGCGGATCGCCTGCGAAAGCAAGCCTTTGGCCAGACGCGGCCCCGAACTGGCGACCACTTTCAATCCCGGAAGATGCGTGAACAAGGCTTCGAGGCACTGCGAATGCTGTGCCGCCGCCCCGATCTCGCCGCCGAGATTCGCGCGGATGACCAAGGGAATACTCGTCTGACCGTTCAGCATATAGCTCATCTTGGCGGCCTGATTCAATATCTCATCGAAGCAGCAGCCCAGAAAATCGCAGAAATCCAGAGACAGCACAGGTCTGAGCCCCATTGCCGCAGCTCCTACGCCGAGGCTGACGATCTGGCCCTCACTGATCGGGGTGTCGAGCACCCGCCCCGAGCCGAACTCATCGGCCAGGCCGGCCGTCTGTCCGAATGAACTCCCCATGAGCGCGATGTCTTCTCCGGCCAGAAAGACATCGGGGTCGCGCAGCATCTCCTGGCGCTGCGCATCTCGTATTGCATCTACATAAGTCATGATAGCCATGGTTTTTCTCCTCTTATTTCAAAGCGTGGTGCGTGCCTTAGTCGGCATATACGTGTTCAAACATCGTTTCCGGCTCGGGATCGGGACTGGCCTCCGCAAATTCGATGGCAGCCTGTACTTCCTCTTCCGCTTTTGCCTTGATTGCAGACAGCTCTTTGGCGGTCGCGATCTTTTCTTTCTGTAAACGCGCTTCGAACCTTGGAATGGGATCGACTTCCTCAGAGAGCCACTTCTTCTGATCCTTGGGATCCTTGTACAGCGCCGGGTCTCCGATGTAATGGCCGTGGTGCCGCCATGTCAAACATTCGACGAGACTGGGGCCGTCTCCCTTCTTGGCCCTTTTGACGGCCTTGGCGAAGGCCTCTTTGACCGCAACGGGGTCGTTGCCGTCCACCGTGACGCCGGGGATATTGTAGGCCACGGCGCGCTCGGAGAGATTCTTGTTGTTTGTCGACCGCGTAGGGGGCGTAGACATGCCAAAGCCGTTGTTTTCGCAAACAAAGACGACCGGCAGTTTCCAGGCCGAGGCCAGATTGAGCGCCTCATGAAAGGTCCCGCGGTTTGTCGAGCCGTCGCCGAAAAATGCCACGGCTACAGCATCTTTTTTCTTATAACGAAGAGCAAAGGCAACGCCGTTTGCGATCGGAATACAGGCGCCGACGATGCCGTTCGCTCCGATGATCCCGATGCTGATGTCCGCGATGTGCATAGACCCGCTCTTTCCCTGACTGTAGCCCGTATCTTTCCCGTAGAGTTCAGCCATCATCTTGGGGATGCTCCCGCCCTTGGCGATGATGTGCCCGTGTCCCCGGTGGGTGCTGCAGATGCAGTCCTCGTCCGTCAGCTCACTGCAGACGCCTGACGCGATGGCTTCTTCCCCCGAATACAGGTGAAGGAACCCGCCCAATTTCCCTTCTAACATCAGACGGCGGCCGGATTCTTCAAAGGTCCTGATCCGCACCATCGTCTCATACAATGAAAGATACTCTTTTTTTGCTAATTTCATCGATACTCCCTCCTGCACAAAAAACTGCTTGTATATGCTATCGTTCTGTCTCGTCCTCCGGGTATTGCCAAACCGGAGGCGGTGAGATAAAGTCCGCCGGCGGATTGACCAACTCCGCGATAAAGCCAAGATCGTCCGTCAGATCCACATACGTAAATTCCATGCCTCCGCTGTCGAGAGCGCCGAGCAATCTCTCGGCATGACCGCGCTCCTTCAGTTTTTCGAGCACGGAGGCATAGCCTTCCTTCGAGCTTAGACAAAAATGATGGATCCCGGGGCCGTGGGCATCGAGATACTCAAAATAGGTCGTGTTGCGGCTGACCGGCTGGATGAGCTCCAGCTGGATATTCAGGCTCTCGCAAAGTCCGAGGTACATTTCAAATTCTTCTGTTTTGCCCCTGACGACCATGCTGCCGGTGTTTTCCGGGGTGAAATGCAACACGATCCAGGGACCGATCCCGTACAGGTCGTTGTATTTCCGGATGCTTGCAAAAATATCATCTACAATAATACTTACCTGCGTGATCTCATCGAATACTGCTGTCTGTTTCATAGGGCTCCTTCCTGCATGAATTTGGGCATAGTAATACCCGCCTGCCATTATAATTAAGCAACAAACGTGCCAACACTTGTCCTGCCGCTTTCAAAAGAGGCCGTGCATCCTTGATCCTGCTATGATTTCTGCTGCATGCGGCGGTATATCGTACTGCGCGCAACGCCGAGTTTTCTGGCCGCCTCTGCGATATTTCCGTTGCAGGATGCAACAACGCGCTCCATATCTTCATTTGGTGACGTCAGATTTTGCGGGCCGGCATACGCCGCCGTTTTGTCTGTCTTTTCATGAAGGGCGATATAGTTTTTCAGCGAAGTGATCGGATCGATCCCGAGTACGCCGGCGCTCTGCAGGACATTCTTTATTTCGCGAACATTGCCCGGCCATGGATAGCGGCTGAGTATCTGCATGTCTGCGTCGGTAATATGATAGGGAATGCACGAATATTTCAGACTGAAATGTTCGATCAATGCGGGCAAATCATCAGTGCGCTCCCTGAGCGAGGGGATTTTGATTTCCACCACATTGAGCCGGTAATACAAATCCGCCCGGAACAACTTCGATTCGATGAGGTCCGGCAGATTTTCATTGGTGGCGCAGATGATGCGCACATCGATCGGTATTGGCTTCGTACTCCCCAGGCGGTACAGTTCGTTTTCTTCGATGACGCGAAGCAAATAGGATTGCGCATCCAACGGAAGGGCGCTGAGTTCATCCAAAAATAAGGTCCCTCCGTTCGCGGCTTCGAGCTTGCCGACATTGCCTTTTTGCGAAGCGCCGGTAAAAGCGCCCGCTGTATATCCAAACAGCTCGCTGCCGATCAATTCCTTTGGCAAAGCGCCGCAATTGATGGCGATGAAAGGTTTTTCAGACCGGCTGCTGCACTCGCAGATCGTCTTTGCAAATCCTTCTTTGCCCGCTCCTGTTTCCCCGAGCAGCATGATCGGCGCGTCGGTCGGAGCGACATTGATCGCCAAATTCAGTGCGGCCTTGAATCCCGTATTTTGACCGATTAGTTTGGTTTGCGGTTTTTTTGTACGTCCTTCGCCCGAAACAATCAGCGAATCCTTCACCAAATCACGGAGCAAAAGAATCATCCCGATATATTTTTTGTTTCGGTATACCGGATAAGATTCGATGTGATATTCGCCCGTCTCTTCGGCAATGAATTCGTTCGGATCCTCCTGACAGGCGTTGTACAGGTATTTTTCTCCTATTTTTTTCGCGGTGCGCATCACATTCTTGGTCAGCGTTTTGAAGGACAATACATTATTAATGGCCGGATGCACATTGGATGATGAGGCAATGATCAAGAGATCCGCGTCCATCGCGAGCACCAGGTCGGCATCTCCCCGTTTGATGATCTCTTTAAACCGATGTGTCAAAATTTCTTCATCCTGAAAATAATTGAGCAATAAATTGCTTTCGATGGTGCGGGCGATGAAAGTGATCACGCCGATGGTGTCCGGCACGATCTCAAGATCTTCACCCGACAGGGCGACGATGCCTTTCAGCTGGTTGCTGCGCATGTTGGTGATCGGCGCCGCCGCACAGCTGCAAGTGCGCGCGGATTGCCGAAAATGCTCCGGCCCGTATATGGCATAGGGGAGTTTCGTCGTTCGCGCCAGGGATACCCCGGTCGTTCCGGTGTGTTTTTCATCCAAAATGGCGCCCGGCAGGATATTTTGAAACGAGGCGTCCTTGCCTCCCTCGGCGCCGGACGTAACGGTGCGCAGGATCACGGTGTCCTCATTACAAAGATTGATCACGCAATTTGTCGCACCGCGTTTCGCAAGCATTTCCGCAAACTCGTCGATGACCAAATCCGCCGCATCCAACAGATGGATGCTCTTTTTGTTGATTTTGTTCAGCGTCTTTTCATCGAATACATGAGTCGCACCCGCTCCGTCCGAGGTCAATCCGTTTTCAACCGAGCGTTTCCAGGAATCCAAAATTTCGTTCCGGACGGACAGGCCGTTTGTGATGCCTCCTTCTACAAACTTCTTCCACTCCTCACGAACGTTCGCCATATACAATTTGGGATTGTTCATATAATTGATATATTCCGTGTTTTGCATCTCGCCTCAGACCCTCTCTCGTTGCATACCGCTACACATGTAGCACGATATGCTACACATCCGTATTTGTCAATAGCCGGAGTTTTTTCGCCGGGCTAAGTTTAGTTTAGTTTGTCGCCGCCGTCGACATTGAGCGCCTGTCCGACAATCGCATCGGCATACTCCGAACAGAAAAATGCAACCGCATAGGCCATCTCTTCGGCAGTCTGCGCCCGGCCGAGCGGCGTGCGTGCGCGTACGATTTGATTGAAGAGTTCTTCTTTGTCTACATTGGGATCGCCGCCGCTGTCAGCTTCGAGGATGGTGTCCCACATCGGCGTTTTGATGATGCCCGGGCAGACCGTATTGCAATTGATCCCGTGCGGCGCCCCGTAAAGCGCGACGGATTGAGACCAGTTGAGAACCGCTCCCTTGCCCAGGGCGTAGAACGGAGACTTGGCCTCTCCCTGCCTGCCGCCGACGGATGAGATATTGACGATCTTGCCGCCTGTTCCTTGCTTGATCATCGTCTCCAGCGCCAGCTGACAGCCGTAAACGATACCCATCAGATTGATATCCAGATGCTTTTTGATATCCTCGGGCGTCGCTTCGAGCAAGCGTTTCGGCATGAATACGCCCGCGCTGTTCACCACGATGTTGATCTCGCCAAAAGCTGAGGCGGCATCCTGAAACAAAGCGGCGACGGATTCCTTTTGCGAAACATTGCAAACCGAGTAACCGTATTTTGCTTCGGATTTGTTTTTCATTTCATCAACCGTGGCGCTGACTCCGGCCTCGGAAATGTCCCCGCACCAGACATTTGCGCCGTTGTCTGCGAGCTGCAGCGCGATCGCTTTGCCGATGCCTGAGGCGGCGCCAACGACGATAGCGTTTTTGCCGCTAAAATCAAAAATCATCATAATGAAACTCCTTACTGTATTTCAACTATATCTACACTTATGATATTATGCGGAAATAGGATTGATTTCAATAAAAATCAAAAATGAATGAAAAAAGGAAGGATCAAAAGGATGAAACTGAAGGGAAAAACGGCGGTCATCACGGGAGCTGCTTCCGGTCTGGGCAAGGCTACGGCGCTGAAATTTGCCGGTGAGGGGATCAAGAATCTGACTCTGGTCGATCTGAACCCGGAAGGTTTGGAAGTGACAAAGCTTGAGGTACTTGCGATCGAGCCGGGGATCAAGCTGCTTCTCCAAAGCGCGGATGTAGCGCGCGAAGATGATGTGAAAGCCTTTATCGAAGAAACGATAGAGCATTTTGGCGCGCTTGACATCCTGTTCAACAACGCAGGGATCGAAGGCTTTTCCAATCCGATCGAAGATATGCCGTTCGAAGCGTTCAGCAAAACTATATCGATCAATCTGTTCAGCGTGTTTCTCGGGATGAAGTATGCGCTCGGATATATGAAACAGGCAGGCGGCGGCTCGATCATCAATACCTCTTCGATCGGAGGCTTGGTGGCATTGCCGAACAGCATCGATTATGTCGCAACGAAACATGCTGTGATCGGCATGACAAAAAACGCAGCGGCGGAGTACGGGCCGTACGGGATCCGCACGAATGCGGTTTGCCCCGGCGTCGTGATGACGGGACTGCACAAGCGCGTCGTCACGGCTCAGGCGCAACAGGCGGGCGAAGATCCCCAGATCCTGATCGAGCGCAACAAGCAGAGTATCCCGCTGAAACGATACGGAGAGGCGGATGAAATCGCCGACCTGGTTTGTTATTTGGCGTCGGATGAATCTTCCTACGTCAATGGCGTCGCTATTGCGGTCGATGGCGGATATACGGTTCTGTAGCGGGACACCGCTACATCATGCAACACTTGTTGCGCGGGAAAAAGCAGTGTTTTTCTGTTATACTATGAAATCAGAGTGTGTATGGACTTGGCATAGTTTTTGCTTTATATTATTTAGGGAAATAAAAACTGCTTGCAGTTTGCGCAAAGCTGTGATTATATTATCAATGCTATTGATTTCGGGATCGCGCGATGTGTAAATGTGATGTGTAAGGCCAGGATCGTATTGCGGTAGCGGATACCGGGAGGAGAGGATGATATATGGCTGATTACGAATACGCTGTTGAGATGAAGGGGATTTATAAGGCCTTCGAGGGCGTTCATGCGCTCGAGGATGTCCAATTGTCCGTGAAGCCGGGAGAGATACACGCCTTGATGGGCGAAAACGGCGCCGGAAAATCTACGCTGATCAAAGTATTGTCCGGAGCGCACTTGGCCGACGCCGGAGAAGTATTTATTAGGGGCGAACAAGTTCATATCCATACGACCAAGGATGCAAACAATCTGGGCGTGTCGGTCATCTATCAGGAATTCGCATTGGTTCCGCATTTGTCTGTTGCGGAAAATATTTTTATCGACGAGTTTGGCTCCGAGATCAAGATCATCGACTGGAAACTGCTGCATCAGCGGGCACGCGATGCGTTGGATGCAATCGGTTTTGGCGATATCGATCCGCGCACACCGGTACGCGACCTTTCGGTAGCCTACCAGCAAGTCGTAGAGATCTGCAAGGCGCTCACGCGCAATGCGGAGATCCTCGTACTGGACGAACCGACTGCCGTGCTGACAACGAAAGAGGTTGACAAGCTCTTTCAGCTGATAATGGATCTCAGGGATCGCGGTGTTGCCATCATCTATATCTCGCATCGGCTTGAAGAGATCTTCCGTATCACAAACCGCATCACCGTATTCAAAGACGGGCGCTACGTCGGGACCGTTGAGACGGCCGATATGCAGCCAAAAACGCTGGTGGCGATGATGATCGGGCGGGATTTGGCGTCGTTCTTCCCGCCGCGTTTGGACCAAAAGATCGGTGACGTCGTCCTGAAGGTCGAAAACATTTCCGCCGGCCGCATGGTGAAGGACGCTTCTTTCGAATTGCACGAAGGAGAAGTACTCGGCTTGTCCGGTCTGGTCGGCGCGGGACGTACGGAAACCGTACGGGCGATCCTGGGCGTTGACAAAATGGAGAGCGGGAAAGTCTGGCTTCACGGTGAGGAAGTTCATCTCAAGTCGGCAAAAGACGCATTCGACAAAGGCATCGGCTTTCTTCCAGAGGACCGGAAAAATCAGGGCGTGCTTCTGAAGCTTCCTATCAAATACAACATCACGCTTTCTGCCATCAAGAAAGTCGTCGCTGTGTTCGGCTGGATCAAACGGAAATTCGAGACCGCTTTCGCGCTGGATATACGGGAAAAGGTCGGGATCAAAACCAACAATATCAACAATCCTGTCAGCAGCCTTTCGGGCGGCAACCAGCAAAAAGTCGCGATCGCCAGGATCCTTGCCTCGGACAGCAAGGTGCTGATCTTAGATGAGCCGACGCGCGGGGTTGACGTTGGCGCCAAGATGGAAATCTTCAAGCTGATCAATGAATTGATCGCACAGGATTATGCGGTGCTCATGATTTCTTCCGAGATGGTCGAGATCATCGGAATGTGCGACCGCGCAGTTGTATTTCGTGAGGGGATGACGGTCGGCGAGGTACCGAAAGAGGATCTCACCGAAGAAAATCTGATTCACTTCGCAATGGGTATTTAGGAGAGGAGAGCACGCATTTATGTTCATGTTCACACAACCGGATCCGGTATTGGAATCCACTGCCGGGCAGCATGTCGAAAAGGAAAAAAATCGTTTCGTCAAACTGCTGTTCAAGTACAATGCCGTTGTCTTGCTCATCGTGATGTTCATCGTGGCAACGATCCTATCGCCGTACTTCCTGACGCCTGAAAATATGTTCAATGTGCTGCGCCAGCAGTCGACGTTCATGCTTGTCGGACTCGGTATGCTGCTCGTCATGCTGACAGGCGGTATCGATCTTTCGGTCAGTTCGACGGTCACGGTCAGCAGTATCATGGTGTGCTACTGTCTGAAACCCTTGCTGATGCAAAATCAGTCGTGGGGACTTTTGGTTTCCGTCATTTTGGCGATCGTGATCGGTTTTGCTTTTGGGTGCATCAACGGGTTCTTCATCTCGGTCCTGAATATGCCCGCCTTCATTGTGACGCTTGCCATGATGTATGCAGGCCGGGGCGTCGCGTTCATTATTACAGACGCAAACACAATATTGCTCGATCAATCCGTGCCTGCAAATGAAGTTTTCGTCGCGTTTGCGACGGGCGCCGATCCGGTCCTGCATCTGCCGTATCCGACCTATGTGATGATCGCCCTGATCATCGTGATCGGACTGGTACTGCACTTCACGGCCTTTGGACGTTTGATCACCGCAGTGGGCAGCAATGAGACGGCTGTACAGCTTGCCGGCGTCAATTCCAAGAAATATAAGTTTTGGGCATACGCGATCTGCGGCGCGCTTTGCGGCGTTGCGGGCGTCATCCTTGCGGCAAGGACAGGCAGCGGGACCGCGCTTTCCACCTCGGTCAGCTACGACATGACGTCGATCGCGGCCGTAGTCATCGGCGGCGCCAGCCTGAAGGGCGGCGAAGGCAATGTACCGATGACGATCGTCGGCGTCTTTGTCCTCGCGATCATCGGCAATATCATGAACCTCGTCGGCGTCGGGGTGTATCCGCAGTTAGTTGTCAAAGCGGTCATCATCATCCTCGCTGTACTGCTGAAGAGCATCAGCTCCAAGCGGGTAGATTAAGATTCAATGTGAAAATATATTTTCACTTGAGATATAGAAAAGAAGTTATCGTTTGATGCAGTAACAATTCGTTATTAGTAAGGAGGAAGGTTATGAAAAAAAGGATATCACTAGTAATCGCGCTGATCATGGTGCTGACGATGGTCTTTGCCGCATGTACGGCAACACCTGATGCACCGGCCGGCGATTCGGCAGCGCCGGCCACTCCGGATGCTCCTGCAGCAGCCGACGAGCCCGCCGATGCGGATGCTCCGGCAGCCAGTGCAGAATCGTCCTATGATCAAATCATGAAGCTGCTCGAGAACCCGGAATCTGCGCTTGCCCTGAACGGCATCCAGCCTAAGGAATACGCGAGCCGCGCATCCGTGCCGAAAGGTCTCGACGCCATCACCCCTAAGGCTGATGTAAAAGACCTGAAAGTCGCATGGGCCGCTTCTCAGCTCGGCAGCGAGTTCTTTGAAGGACTTCGCGACGCAGCACAGGGCGAAGCCAAGGCTCTCGGAATGAATCCGATCGACCTTCGCAGCGCTGACCTCAGCCTCGAAACACAAAACCAGCAGATCGAAGACTTTGTGACATCGGGTATCGACGCGCTCCTTCTGAACGCAGTTGACCTCCACGCACAGGCTCAGATCATCAAGGAAGTCTCGGACAAGGGCATTCCGATCGTCGTGACCGGTCCTACGGCCTCAAAGCCGGAATACCAGATCATTTCCGCGATCATTTCCGGTTCCAATGAATCCGGATTCATCGGCGGCGTATACTCGGCAGAGAAGCTCTACAAGGCCGGCGAAGTCCTGAAAGTCGGTTTCGTCGTTGCGAAGCTCGAAGATGCGGACTCCAACAGCCGTCCTTGCGGATGGATCGCAGGCTATCTCTACAAGGTTGCCGAAATCGAAGGCACTCCGTATGCGTCCAAGTATGACGCCATCCTTGAAGCTTTCAACATTTGGACAGCGTTCAAGAGCGACCGCAAATATGACCTGAGCGAAAAGGGTCTGAACCTGGCATGGCTCGGCGTAGGCGAAGGCCTTGACGTCGCAAAGGGCCAGCAGGCCACAGCCGACCAGCTGACAGGCAATCCCGACACGAATCTGATCGTTGTCGAGATGGACTCGATGGGCTACGGCGCTATCCAGGAATGCAAGCAGCAGGGCAAGACCCCCGGCGAAGACATCTTCATCATCACGGGCGGCAACGCTGCACGTCAGGCGCTTGACTATATCAAGAGCGGTGAAATGATGGCTACTGCCACGAACATCCCCTTCATCCCGGCCACCACGCTGGTCGACGTCGTGTATGACCTCTTCGTAGGCGGACGCGCTTCCGCTCCGGATGCAGCGAATACCCCGGAGAAGGCTGCTGCGTACTACAACGATCTGCCGGCAACGTCCTTCATGCCGACGATGCTCATCACCAAGGAGAATGTCGACAAGTACTATCCGACAGCTCCCGAAACACAGTTCGATGGCACATTCGCCCTCTATGATCCGTGGACACCTATTTCGATCCCGGATTACAATGCACTGCATGCGAATGACTAATCATCAATTCTGATTGCGATTAGACTAAGCAACATGACCGCCGGTGCAACCGGCGGTCATGATGTACAGATGGGAGCGCCATATGGAAATGAAATATCCACGCATCTTTGAGCCTATCAAGCTTGGGAATGTGTACTTCAAGAATAGAATTTTCGCGTCGCCTACCGGGCACCATGAAATGTCTCCGGATTGCTTTCCGGATTCCGAGGTCGTCGGGTATTACGAGGTAAAGGCAAAAGGCGGCGTAGCGGCAGTTGGCGTTGGAGACTGTATCGTTCACACAAAGACAGGACAGTCGCACGTCAAACAAATACATCTGGATGATCCTCTCGTCGTCCCTCAGCTGACTGCGGTAGCGGCGGCGATTTCGCGGCATGGCAGTGTCGCTGCGGCTGAACTCTCGCACGGCGGCAAATACTCGCATGTGCCCGAATTGGTTGGCGGCGAGATCGAGTCCCCTCCATTTTTGCGGGACGGCTCGGGCATCACCTATGGGCCGGTGGCCGATCGGTCGCCCTCGGGACATCCGATCCTCGAAATGCCCGAAGATGTGATAATAGAAATCATCGAATCATTCGGACGCGGCGCACAGGTGGCGCGGCTTTGCGGATTTACGATGGTCACGATCCACGGCGGTCACGGCTGGCTGCTTTCACAATTCATGAATGACAAAGTAAACAAGCGAAAGGATCGCTGGGGCGGTTCCTTCGAAAATCGTATGCGTTTTACCCTTGCGGTCATTGAGAGCATCAGGCGCCGCGTCGGAAACAATTTCCCGATCGAGTTTCGCATGAGCGGAGACGAATGCTTCGAAGGCGGCTATCACATCGATTATGGCGTCAAGATCGCAAAAGAGCTCGACGGCAAAGTAGATCTCATCCACGTATCGACCGGCAACCACGAAGCCGAAAACGGTTTTGTGATCACGCACCCCAATATCTTTTTGGACGAAGGCGTCAATGTCAAATTTGCGGCAGAGATCAAGAAACACGTAGCCACGCCTGTTGCGACGGTCGGCGCACTGTCCGATCCGGCCCTGATGGAGGAGATACTGGCTACGGGAAAGGCCGACGTCGTGCAGATCGCGCGCCAGCTCTTGGTCGATCCCGAGTTTGTAAACAAAGTGCGCGACGGGCGCGAGGATGACGCTCATCACTGCCTGCGCTGCGAGACGTGTTTTTCGAACGCATTCAGCAATCGCTACCACCGCTGCGCGATCAATCCGCGGCTTGGTACATATGTAGATGACAAGTTTGCTATCCCGTCGGTCGTGCCAAAGCGCGTGCTCATTGCAGGCGGCGGCATCGCGGGCATGCAGGCGGCGCTGACGGCGGCGGAGCAAGGTCATGAAGTCATCCTTTGCGAAAAAACAGACCGGCTCGGCGGCGTGCTCAATATGGAGCGCGGCATCCCGTTCAAGTTTCGTATCGCGGAGTATCTTGACCGGCAGGCGCGCAAGGTCGCGCGCGCAAAGATCGATGTACGCCTGAATACCGAAGTCACGCCGGCGCTCGCAAAAGAGCTGAATCCCGACGCCATATTGGTCTGCGCGGGGGCCGAGCCTGTCGTGCCTAAGATCAAGGGCATCAAGGGTGCGAATGTGCTGTCGGCGGAACAGGTGGCCGAAGATCCGACGCGCGTCGGCAAGCGGGTCGTCGTGATAGGCGCCGGTTTTGTAGGCCTTGAAACCGCGATCTGGCTCGCCATGCGCGGCCACAAAGTCTCGGTTGTCGAGATGCGTGACAAGGCCGAAAACGGCAATACGATCCATCATGTCGCAGTCGGCGTCCAGCTGACGAAGTACGGGATTCCGGTCGTGCTGTCCACGAAAGCAAAAGAAATCACCTCCGAAGGTCTGATCGCAAAAGGCCCGGATGGCAAGGACAAGCTATACAAGGCCGATACCGTCATCTACGCGGCAGGGCAGCGCCCGCTGTGGAAGGTGGCCGATGCGCTGGCCGACGCGGCGCCTTGGGTCAACGTGATCGGCGACGCACGTTCGCCGCGCGTGATCGCAGACGCGACCAGAGAAGCCTACTATGCGGTGCGCGATATCGGCGCGGTATAGGAGCTTGATATGCTGAACAAATACTATCCGCACCTTGGATCGCCGATACAAATAGGGAAACTGACTTTCAAGAACCGTATCGTCAATTCGCCGATGGCGCCTCCTGACTTCGGTCCGGACAGCGCGCTGACGCACTACAATATGGCCTACTACGACCGCCGTGCCGAAGGCGGCGTGGCGCTCGTGACGGTCAGCGAAGGGATCGTCCATATGCAGACCGGGCGTTCCCATACGAAGCAGCTTGACCTGGCCAACCCGCTGACCAGACCCTCGCTCGCCGATACCGCGCGGATGATCCACAACCACGATTGCTATGCGTCGGTAGAGCTGTCGCACGGCGGCAAATACGCCGGAAACCGCACACAGGACGAGAGCGGAAAATCCGCCGTTCGTTACGGTCCCATAGACGAGGTGCTTGCGAACGGCGCGGTCATTCATGAGATGCCGGAAGACTTGATTTTTGAGATCGCTGACAGCTTTGCGAAGGCAGCGTCCTTTGTAAAGAGCGCGGGTTTTGACATGGTCATGATCCATTCTGCGCACGGCTGGCTGCTCCATCAGTTTCTTTCGCCGTCGATGAATACGCGCAAGGACAAGTGGGGCGGACCATCTATCGAAAACCGTATGCGTTTTCCTCTGCTCGTCGTTGATCGTATCCGCGCCGCCGTAGGTCCCGGCTTTCCGATCGAATACCGCATGAGCGGTGCGGAATGCACGGACGGCGGTTACGACGTCGATGCGGCCGTGGAAGTCGCCAAGGCGCTCGACGGCAAGGTCGATTTGATCCATGTTTCGGCCGGCGTGCATGAGGATCACGACGCTTTTGTGATCACGCATCCTTCGATGTTTGTCCCGCACGGCAGCAATGTACATCTTGCCGCCGAAATCAAAAAGCATGTCAGTACGCCCGTTGCGACGGTCGGCGGCTTGAACGATCCTGACGACATGGAAGAAATCATCGCGTCAGGCAAGGCGGACATCGTGGAGATAGCACGGCAGCTGCTGGTTGACCCGGACACGCCGCAAAAGGCGCTGAGCGGGCGCAAGGATGACATTACGAAATGCTGCCGCTGCTTCACCTGTTTTGAGGAGCTTCTGAACAACCGCGTTTCCCGCTGCGCGCTGAATCCCGTCATAGGACGCGAGTTTGACCGGCAGTTTGCCTTTCGCGATACTGCGAAAAAGCGTGTCCTCATCGCGGGCGGCGGTCCCGGCGGTATGGCGGCGGCGCTTTCCGCAAGGGCGCGCGGACATGAGGTGATTTTGTTTGAGAAGGGCAAACGTCTTGGAGGGCAGCTGCTTTCCGAAGAATTTGTCCCGTTCAAGGAGGATCTCTATGCCTATGCCGTTCAGCAGGAGCGGCGCGTGAAAGAAAGCGGCGCACAGGTTCGTACGGAAACGGCGCTCACGCCGGAGATCGTAGCCGAGCTGGCGCCGGACGCGATGATACTGGCCCTCGGCGCCGTGCCGATCGTGCCGAATATTCCGGGCATTGACGGCCCGAATGTCGTAGGCCTTGAGGCCCTGCACGAAAAGACGCCGGCGGTAGGGCAAAAGGTCGTCATCCTCGGCGGCGGGCTCGTCGGAACGGAGACGGCCGTCTATCTTGATTTGCTGGGACGTGACGTCACGGTAGTAGAAATGCGGGATGATTTCGCGGTCGATGCGGCTGAGATGCACAAGACAGGACTTGAACTCATGCTGAGGAAAAGCCGAGTGACGATGCAGCTACGGACGCGCGCAAAGGCGGTCACGGATGCGGGCCTGCTCTGTATAGGGCCGGACGGCTCAGAGATATTATTCGAAGCGGATACGATCCTCGTGGCTGCCGGAATGCGTTCAAACAATGAACTCGTCAGTGAACTGCGCTACGCAGCGCCGCGTGTGCTCGCCGTCGGAGACTGTTTCAAAGTCGGCAAAGTCGTCGATGCGACGTACAGCGGACATTATAGTATATTAGATATCTAAGGCAATCGTTTTTTAGGATTTAGGAGGCACGTTATGGGAAAACAAGTATTAGTCGATCTTTCACACCCCTTTGGACAGGGCAATCCGATTTGGCCGTCGGGCGGTGACTTTTCGATCCAGCGCATCAATTTGATGCCGCAGCATTACAGGCTGCTCCAAACATTCAACAATTTCCACATGCACAACAGTACGCATGCGGATTCTCCGTCACATGTCATTCCCAATTCGGCGTACACGCACGAACTGCCGCTTGAAAATTATTACGGAGATGCGGTCATTGTCAGCATTCCGAAAAAGAAGTGGGAGCTGATCACGCCCGAGGAACTCGAGGCGGCGCGTCCTGAGATCCGCGAGGGCGACATCGTCATCATCAATACGGGTTCGCACAAATACTGGGGTGAAAACGACGATTATTTCATGTACAGCCCCGGGCTCAGCATCGCGGCGGCGCAGTGGCTCGTCGACAAGAAAATCAAGGGACTCGGCGTCGATATGCAGGCGCTCGATCACCCGTGCTATACTTATATGATAGACCACGGTCCGGGACCCTTCGTGCCGCGCCTGATCAAGGAGTACACGGAAGCATTCGGGCATCCGCCGATCGAAGATTTTCCCGAGTGGGAACCGGTTCACGATTTGCTGCTGCGCAACAATGTCATGGGCTTTGAAAATGTCGGCGGCGACATCGAAATGGTCACGGGCAAGCGCTGCACGATCTCGGCATTTCCTCTCCGCTGGTACAAGGGAGACGGCTCCATTGTGCGCATGGTCGCATTCATCGATGAAGACGATCTCGTTCCCGGCGTGGAAAAACGCGAGTATCCGTGGGGTGTATATTAATGAGTGCAAAAATCGGTATCATCGGCGCGGGAAATATGGGCAAAGGGCTGACCCTGCTCTTTGCGATGCGGGGTTTTCCGGTCACGCTCTATACACGCGACTTGGCAAAAGAACCTGCTATCCGGGAAGCCATATCCGGAAATATCAAATTATTATCCGAAAACGAAGTGATCAGCGCCGAAACGGCGGAGGCTATACCGGCGCGCATTTCCTTTACGGACAGCTATGAAGTCATTGCGGCGCAGGCGGATCTGATAATTGAAAATGTAGTCGAAGATCTCGGCATCAAGCGCGCGCTGTTTGCGGAATTGGACAGGCTCGCGAAGCCTGATGTGATCTTGTCGTCCAATACGAGCGCTATCAGTATCACGGAGATCGGGCAGGATTGCGTGAATCACAGGGAGCGTGTCATAGGGACCCATTTTTGGAATCCACCCTACCTCGTTCCTCTGGTGGAGGTGATCGAAACTCCGTATTCGTCGCCAGACGCCATTGCGCGTGCGACGCAGATCATGGAGGAAGCAAAAAAAGTGCCGGTACTTTGTCACAAGGACGTGCCGGGATTTGTCGCCAACCGGCTCCAGCATGCTCTGCAGCGCGAAGCGCTCAACATCGTGGCGCGCGGCATCGCTTCGCCGGAGGATGTGGACAAGTCGATCAAGTACGGCTTTGGCATGAGGCTGGGGATTTGTCCGCCGCTCGAGGTTGTCGATATGGGCGGGACGGATCTGACGCTGTCCATTCATGAATACCTGTTTCCGGATTTGTACAACGAGCCTGAACCGGTGCCGATTTTGAAAGAAATGGTGGCGCGAGGCGACCTCGGTTTCAAGTCCGGCAAGGGTGTACGCGCTTGGACGGAGGATGAGATCCGGGCCTCGCGTGAAAATCTGACAAAGGGTCTGATCGCTGTGCTGCGCGCACTCGATCGGCTTTAGGGAGATAAGGTTATTATGGAAAAAAGGGAAGTCTATATCGCGGCGGGTGCACGGACGCCTATCGGGACGATGGGAGGCGTGTTTGCGTCTCTGACCGCGCTGGATCTGTCCATCCCCGTGATGCAGGCCTTGGTCAGCCGCAGCGGCATAGATGCTGCGGATATCGCTGACGTCATCTGGGGCTGCAATTACCAGCGGACGTACCGGGAAAACAATCTGGCGCGCGTGGCCCTCGTCAAGGCGGGGCTGCCCGAGACGGTGCCCGGCATCACCATCCACCGCAACTGCACGTCTTCCATGTCGTCGGTTCAGCTGGGATACTACCAAATCGCGGCCGGGGACGCCGATGTGATCCTTGCAGGAGGCGGGGAGAGCATGAGCACGGCGCCGCATATGGTCTTTGGCGCCCGGGCAGGAAAGAAATTCGGCAATTTCGAGCTGCGCGATTCGATGTGGGATTCCCTGACCGAGCTGGGCGTCGGCCCGGCGATGGGGATCACCGCCGAAAATGTCGCGGAGCGCTATGGCGTGAGCCGCGAGGAGCAGGATCGCTACGCGCTGCTCAGCC
The DNA here is from genome assembly GCA_031261395.1 of Eubacteriales Family XIII. Incertae Sedis bacterium. Classification (GTDB taxonomy): domain Bacteria; phylum Bacillota; class Clostridia; order Peptostreptococcales; family Anaerovoracaceae; genus WRMW01. The sequence goes on along the minus strand of JAISJT010000018.1, from coordinate 9,097 downwards.
AGCAGCGGGCGGCGGCGGCGCAGGATGCCGGAAGGTTTTTGGATGAGATAATACCTATTACGGTAAAGGGCCGCAAGGGTGAAACGCTCGTGGATACGGATGAATATCCGCGGCGCGGCGTGACGCTCGAAGATCTGGCAAAGCTAAAACCAGCCTTCAAAGAGGGCGGCAGCGTCACGGCCGGCAATGCTTCCGGCATGAACGATGCATCTGCCGGCGTCGTATTAATTTCCGGCGAATATGCGGCGGCGCATGAACTGCCTGTTTTTGCGCGTGTGGTTTCGACTGCGACCTACGGCGTCGCGCCCGAGGTGATGGGGGCCGGTCCCATTCCGGCGAGTCAAAGGGCGCTTGAAATCGCGGGACTCTCGGTTTCCGATATCGGACTTTGGGAAATCAACGAGGCCTTCGCTTCACAGTGCGTGGCTTGTGCACGCGAATTGGGTGTGCCGGAGGAAATCCTGAACGTCAACGGCGGCGGGATATCGCTTGGTCATCCTGTCGGTGCATCGGGCGCCCGGATCATCGTGACGCTGATTTACGAACTTCGCCGCAGAGGCCTGCGGTACGGCGTTGCGACGCTTTGCGCCGGAGGCGGACAGGGCACGGCCATCGTGGTGGAAAACACGGAGGAGACCGGTCGTGGCAAATGACTTTGTAAAGATTCCGTTTTCGCAGGAGACGCGTGCGAATTTGCGCGCGGTATTTGACGATGCGTTCATGCAGGCAAATACCAATTGTGCGGATTTTGACGCCTTTATGTTTTCGAGCGCTGTCTTTGTGAACTGGGACGACGATTTGCTGGTATATTCGAAAAGCCGCTTTGACACCTTTGTGTCTGAGGCGACGCGTTTTGAGGATTGGGATGAAATGCTGCGCGCGGGCGCGGCGGACTACGAGAAGAAAGAGAAATAGGAGGAGTCACAATGGGAAAAATCGAGAGGAAAACGCAGGGCACGACGGGCGGGCCGGTCTTTGTCGACGTTGACGTCGATGAGGACAAAATCGTCCGTGTCTATCCGATGGATCTGACCGAGGAGGATCCGCCTTCCTGGGAGATCAAGGCGCGCGGGCGCACTTTCACGCCTTCGCGCAGGACGACTTACAATGTCTTCACCGCCGGCTACAAGTCTTTGGTCTATACGGACCGCCGCATTGAATACCCCTTGCGCCGGATCGGTTTTGACGTGAACGGTGAGCGCAATCCGGAAGAGCGCGGCGAACCAAGGCCGGGCGGAGATCCCCGGTATCCGGGCTACGAGCGCATTTCCTGGGACGAGGCGCTTGATATTGTCGGAAGCGAGATGATTCGTGTCAAGCGTGAATACGGGCCTGGCGCTATCATCGCAGAGCCTTCCTCGCACCATCTTTGGGGCAATATCGGCTACCGCCACAGCACGCTGTTTCGCTTCATGAATCTGGCGGGCATCGCGTATGCCGACCACAATCCTGACAGCTGGGAAGGCTGGTACTGGGCCGGCATCCATAGCTGGAGTTTTTCGGGGACGCTGGGCAATCCGGAGCAATGGGATCTGCTTGAAGACTGCCTGCAAAACTGCGAGATGCTGGTCTTTTGGGCGGCAGATCCGGAAGCGACTACGGGAACCTACGGCGGCTTTGAGAGTCATTTCCGCCGCCGCTGGATGAAGGAACTCGGGATCAAGATGGTGTTCGTAGATCCGTATTACAATCATACGGCGGGCGTTTGCGCGGACAAATGGTTTTCACCGCAGCTCGGGACGGACGCAGCGCTGGCGGCGGCTATCATCTGGCAGTGGCTTGAGGACGATACCTACGATCATTGGTTTGTTGAAAACCGCGTGACCGGCGTGGACGAATTTTCCGCATACATCAAGGGCGAGACAGACGGAATTCCGAAAACGCCTGAATGGGCCGAGACCGAGACGCGTCTGCCGGCGCATGACATCCGCAAGCTCGCACGCGAATGGGCTTCTCACAAGACCATGCTCGCGGCCGGCGGGATCGGCGGCTTTGGCGGCGCTTGCCGCTCAGCAATCGGCATGGAATGGGCGCGTATGATGATCGCCCTCATGGCCTTCCAGGGCATCGGCAAGCCCGGCGTGAACATCTACGGTACGACTCAGGGCGTACCAACCGACACGGACTTTTACTTCCCGGGCTACGGCGAAGGCGGTATTTCCGGCGATCCTGACAACTCGGGTACGCTTTACCGGCTTGCCTATCATATGTTTGACGGCATCACGAGCCGTCCCGCGCCTTCGAATATCAATGTGGCGTCCGGGGTGCATATCCCGCGTTTGCGCATCCCCGAGTGCATCCTCGAGGACAAGGTCGAGTGGCGCGGCAAGGGCTTTGCGGGCAATGCTATAGAGCAGCAGTTTCACCAATATAAGTATCCGGCAGACGGCTATGCCCGCATGCAAATCTACTACAAGTACGGCGGGTCGCAGCTCGGAACGATGGGAGCGACGAACCGCTACGCAAAGATGTACCGCACTGCAAAGCTGCCGATGGTCGTGAGTCAGTCGATTTGGTTTGAGGGCGAGGTGCAGTTCGCGGATATCATCCTGCCGGCCTGCACAAATTTTGAACGCTGGGATATCTCCGAGTGGGCGCACAGCGGCGGTTACGGCGCAGGTACGGAATCGCTGGCAAATCACAGGATCATCACACTACAGCAAAAATGCATCGAGCCGCTGGGCGAGTCAAAATCCGATTATGAGATTTTCCGGGCTTTGGCCGGACGCCTTGGGCTTGAAGGAGCCTTTGCCGAAGGCAAGGACGATATCGACTGGTGCAAACAGTATTTCCATGCTACGGATTTGCCAAAACTCACGACATGGGAAGATTTCCTGAAGCGCGGCTACGTCGTCGTCCCCGTCAATCCGGACCGCAAAAAGACGCCGGCGCTGCGGTGGTTTTATGAAGGCCGCGAGATGGACACACCGGGTGTATCGCGTTTTCGGCCGTCCGACCAGGTCGCCGGAAAAGGCCTCCATACGCAATCCGGCAAGATCGAATTAGTGAGCAATTCGCTGAAGCGTTTCTATGAAACATCCGGCGAGACGGACGAATACCGGCCCGTCATGACGCAGTATCTGCATAGCTGGGAAGGGCACCATACGGAACGTTTCAAGAAGTATCCGCTCGCCGTTGTCGCGCCGCATCCAAGGCACAGTTTCCATACTATGGGGGACGGCAAAGACGGCTTCATGATCGATATCAAGGATCACCGCGTCTGGAAGGACGGTCATCCCTACTGGGTCATCCGCGTGAATTCCGCCGACGCTGCGGCTCGCGGCATCGCGGAAGGAGACCTTGTGCGCGCCTACAACGAGCGCGGCGAGGTGATCCTCAGCGCCCAGGTAACGGAGCGCGTGCCGGCGGGCACGATTCACTGCTATATGGCGAGTTCGGAGTATCAGCCGCTTGGCAAGCCCGGCGAATCGCCGGACCGCGGAGGCTGTATCAATATCTTGTCGCCCAAGGAATTTCTGTCCAAGACGGCACACGGAATGGCGACTACGCATTTCCTCATCGAGCTGGAAAAATGGGTTTCATGATCATCGGAGGTGAAAGGTGAACAAGCACAAATCAATCGTTGCAATCGCAAAGGATCCGGATGTAGACGTGATGGTGAAGCAGGTCTTTGACTTGCTTGGCGGCGCTGAAAATGTTATCAAAAAAGGCAGTACGGTCGTGCTCAAGCCAAATGCGGGGCATCTCGGAAAGCCCGGAACGAGCGTCAATACGAGCGCGGCGCTCGTGGGCGCCGTCGCCAGGGCCGTGCGGGCCGCCGGCGCCGGCAAGGTCATCGTCGCCGAGTCGGCGGCTATCGGCTGCGATACTATCGACTGCCTGAAAGATGCGGGCATCTATGATGCGGCGATAGAGGCAGGCGTAGATGAAATCATCGATATCAAATCCGACAAGGATCTGCTCACGGTACCGATCAGGGATGCACGTTCTGAGCTCACGAGCGTCAGGCTGCCGCGCTTCCTTATCGAGGCCGACCATATCATCAATATGCCGATCTTCAAGTCACACGCCAGCATGGTCTTTTCCTGCGCGCTGAAAAACATCAAGGGCGTCGTGCAGGACAAAGTCCATTATGAAATGCACAAGACCAATCTCGCTATGGCGATGATGGATATCTGGTCCGTCGTGCGCGCCGATTTGAACATCGCGGATCTGATCTGGCCCGCCGAGGGCTTTGGCCCGCATTCGGCCGTGCCGATGGACTTTGGCTGCGTGCTTGCGAGCCGCGATCCGGCGGCGCTTGACGCGGTTGCCTGTCACTGCGTGGGACTTGATATGAATCAGGTCAGCTATTTTGAAAACGCGCGCGAGCGCGGGATCGGGGCGACGGATCTGGATGACATCAAGGTCGTGGGCTTAGGTATCGATGAGGTCTATCAAAAGATGTGGCTGCCGTATCTTGACGGCTTTGACACCTGGCCGGAGTATGAGATCCTTTCGGAGAATTCCTGCTCGAGCTGCCAGTCGCTCGTCGCCTTCTCCATGGAAAAGCTCAAGGCGCTCGGCGAATACGACAAAAATACGGATGCGGTCGTCGTCCTCGGCGCGAAGGCCGAGGTACCTGACGTCCCGAAAGAGCGCCTCATCCTCGTCGGCAACTGCCTGAAAAAGCACCGCTCAAAGGGCGTCACCGTGAATGGCTGCCCGCCGTCAGAGCCGCATGTGGCCTGGGCCATCATCGACCGCGAGGATCAGATGGAGATCCAGGATTACCTGCGCGACCGCATGGCGGAGGAAGAGGAACCCTGGAACGCCTATATAGACGCCATCGTTGCGGAGAAAAACAAAGAACGAAAAGTCAAGTAACGAAGAAATCTTTCAATAAATGGACACGAAATTGACGTTCGTGTCTATTTTTGACATTGTCCCTTCGTGTATAAATACATATGATGAGAGAGCAAATCGAGTACTTTTCATATGGTGGCAGAAAGAAAAAGGAGGATGAAATCGTTATGAATAAAAGAAGTAAGCTGGCGATGTTAATCGCGCTGGTCATGGTGCTTTCCCTGACCCTTGCAGCCTGCCGCGGCACGGATACGCCTGCACCTGCCGATTCGGGCAGTTCAGCTCCTGCGGCGGAACCGGCGCCTGCCGGAGATGTGGAAAATCCTGACGCCGACAAAGTACTGACGGCAGAAGAATTGGCCGATCATGAGATATACAAGCATCTTGGCGACAATGCGCTTTTGGGACTCACGCCGCCGTTCCTCAAGGACCGTTCTGCGCAGAACAAGGCGCTGCCGGTCGAGCAGAAGAGCGACGTCAAAGTCGGCTGGTCCGAGGCTGCTATGGTCAGCCCGTGGTTTGCCGGCATACAGCAGGGCGCTGAGCAGTTTGCAAAGCAATACGGCTACGACCTCCTGTTCACGGACGCCATCGCCTGGGATGTTACAAAACAGACCTCTGACGTTGAAAATCTGATCACCCAGGGGATAGATATCCTCGTCATCGACCCGGTCGACGTCCAGGCGCAGTCTGTCGACATCGCAAAGGCTATCGATGCTGGCATCCCGGTCATCAGCCTTTACCCGCTGCCGGAAGACAGCCCGGTCATCACGGCTGTGACGGCAAACTATTTCGAAGTTTCGTATGCGGCGGGATTCAATGCGGCGCAGATCTTTGAAGATCCGATCAGCTCGGTCTTTATCCCGGGTCAGGTCGGCCACCCGATCGCCGATTCGCGTACCTGCGGCTTCCTCGCCGGCTGGTGCTATGGCAAGCAGGTCCAGGCAGGTACGGCCAAACCCTACCGCGAAGACGGTCTGCTCGCGGGCTACAATGCCTTTAACGATCTCGTGAAAAACGGCAGCCTCGACATCACCGAAGAATTTGGCCTGAAGGTCCTCGGTATGGCGAACGGCAACTTCGACGACGCCGGCGGCCAGGCAGCGGCAGAAGACCTGCTGACGGCGCATCCGGACATCCAGATGCTCTTTGCGGACAACGATCATCAGTGCGCCGGCGCTATCAAAGTGCTGGAACAGCGCGGACTGCTTGACCAGGTCGAAGTCGTGACCGGCTGCGACGCCGATATGAACATGCTCGAACTCGTCCGCGACGGCAAACTGACCTCGACAGGTTACAACAATCCGATCGCGATCACGAAGGCAGTATTCGAACTGATCAACATGATCTACGAGCAGGGTTATGATGCAAACAATCTGCCGACCGTCACAGAGTTCTACTATGAGCTCTACACGATCGACAATTGGCAGAACGTCTATGAGGAAGGCACCGACTACGGCAAGGTCTTTGATACGACCTTCCGCTCGATCCCCGAACTGAACGAATTGGCTGCAGAAAAATAATAAAAACTGATTTGTCCCCCCGGATCACCCGCAAGACTGCTTGGGGATCCGGGGGGCGCAGGAGGTTCTATGGCAGAACAATATCGCCTGATCATGCAGGGCGTCACGAAGCGTTTCGGCGGCGTCGTTGCTCTTGACAATGTTGATTTATCCGTAAAACCGGGGGAGATCCTGGCTCTTGTCGGCGAAAACGGCGCCGGCAAATCTACACTGATGAAAGTCCTCGCCGGCGCTCATATCCCTGATACGGGAGCTATATCCATCGACGGCGAAGAGGCAAGCATCCGCATCCCGAAAGACGGCATCGACGCCGGCATTTCCGTTATTTATCAGGAAATCGCCTTGATGCCGGAGGTGACGGTCGCGGAAAATATCTATATCGAAGAAATCAATGCGGGGAAGCAAAAGCTGATCCGCTGGAAAAAATTATTTTCGGATACACAGGAAATCTTGGATCGCCTCGGTTTTGGGAATATTTCTCCCCGGGATCCGGTCAAGGATTTGCCTATCGCCCACCAGCAGGTGGTGGAAATATCCAAAGCTCTATCCCGAAATTGCAAAATATTGGTACTCGACGAGCCAACCGCTGTGCTTTCGACAGCGGAGACGGAACAGCTCTTTGCGCTGCTGAAAATGCTGCGCAGCGAGGGGGTGTCAATTATATATATTTCCCATCGCATGAACGAGATTTTCTCAATCAGCGACAGGATATCTGTCCTGCGTGACGGGAAGAATGTAGGGACGGTCATCACGGCAGATACGACGGAACAGGAACTCGTCAAGATGATGATAGGCCGCGATCTGGGCACCTATTTTCCTGAGCGCGAGCATCATATCGGCGACGTCGTTTTCGAGGCTCAAAATATCGTGAGCGGAAACATCGTGAATGATGTTTCTTTCCATGTGCGCGCAGGCGAGGTGTTCGGTTTGTCCGGGCTCGTGGGTGCGGGACGGACGGAGACGCTGCTGGCGATTCTTGGTGAACTCAAGCGCGACAGCGGAAAGATCTTTGTCGGCGGGGCTGAAGTGAAGATGGGGTCGCCAAAGGACGCGCTCAAAGCCGGCGTCTCGCTGCTTCCCGAAGACCGCAAGACTCAGGGCGTGCTGCTCAATTTGCCGATACTGCACAATATCACGATCAGCTGTCTGAAAAAAGTTTCTTCGAAAATCGGGATCATCAGTTTTCGCAAAGAGCATGAGGCGGCAAACGGCCTGGTGGACAAACTGCGCATCAAGATCGGCGCGCTGACTGATCCGTGTTCGAGTCTTTCCGGCGGCAATCAGCAAAAGGTGTCTATCTCCAAACTGCTCGGCGCGGACAGCCGGATACTGTTTTTCGACGAACCTACGCGCGGCGTGGATGTGGGCGCGAAGATAGAGATCTACAAAATCATCAATGAAATCGTCGCCGAAGGCTATGGCGTTGTAATGGTGTCATCCGAGATGCCGGAGATCATCGGGATGTGCGACCGCGTGGCTGTCATGCGAAACGGCAGGATCACGGGCGAACTCGGCCGGGACGAACTGACGGAACTCAATCTGATCAAGTATTCAATGGAGGTAAATTGACTATGGAGCAGCGATTACAGGCGCCATCTTTCAGCACAAAGCGGTTTTTGACGAACAACAGCGCCTATTTGATTTTGATCGGGTTGATCGTTGTGTCGAGCATACTGTCACCGGTGTTTTTCTCCCTGCAAAACATCATGAATATCTTCCGGCAGCAATCGCCTGCGATGCTGCTTGCTCTCGGCGCTATGCTCGTCATCATCACCGCCGGTATCGACCTTTCCTCGGGCGCGATGCTCGCGATCAGCAATGTGTTTGTGGCGTACTTCATCACGAATCTGAGTTTCTATACGCCCTCCGGCGTGTTTCTGTCTATCGTGATGGGGATAGTGATCGGCACGGCGTTTGGCTGTCTGAACGGGGTGATCGTGACGTATCTGAAGATGCCGTCTTTCATTGTGACGCTGGCTACGGCGACTATCGTTCGCGGCATTGCGTATGTCATCACCTTTGGCTCTACTATACGGCTGCCCGTGGATCCGGTGAAGCATGAAGGCAGTTACGATTTCTTTCATTTCGGGCAAAGCGGCGACCCTCTTTTAGGGGTGCCTTATTCGGCCTGGATCGTGATCGGGATCGTTATCTTTTTCTGGTTCCTTATGAAGTATTCGGCGTACGGGCGTATTTTGGTCGCGACCGGCAGCAACAATGACGCTGCTCGTCTTGCGGGCATCAATGTGAAGAAATATGTCTTTTCGGCCTATGCGATCGGCGGGCTTTTGGCAGGGATCGCGGGTGCGCTCATGACGGCGCGCGCGGGGATCGCTACGCCTTCTATGGGGAGCGGCTTTGAGCTCAATGCTATTGCGGCGGTCGTGATCGGCGGCGCGTCTTTGGCGGGCGGCAAAGGAAAGGTTGGCAATACGGTTGTCGGCGTGTTCATCATCGCTTTGATTGGCAATATCATGACTTTGATGAATGTGCCGCCTTATCCGCAGCAGATCATCCAAGGATTGGTCATCATTATCGCGGTATTGCTGAACGCAGGAAAGGATAAGTAGCTGCTTGTCATTCCCGCGCAGGCGGGAATCTTTGGTAATGATCTGTTACCGTTCAGGGCTTACGGCACAGGCAAACTGTGCCCCTACAAAAAATGGGCATTTACTTTAAAACAAAAGCGTGGCACTTTGGAAGGCTTCGTTAACTCGCTTCGCTCAGACAGAACTGAAGCCTTGGCCAAAGTGGCACGCTTTTGTTTT
>JAISJT010000014.1 GCA_031261395.1 Eubacteriales Family XIII. Incertae Sedis bacterium | reverse complement strand
ACCACGATGTCGCCGCTCTCCGCTTCCGGCACCGCGCTCCGCTTCAGCCCCATATATGTAAATACCTGATTGACCTTGCTCGTATAGACGCTCCCGTCCCCGCGCACCACGGCGACATTTTGCGCCTCCTTGATGACCCCGCGCGTGATGCGCCCGATCCCAAGCCGCCCGATATAGTCGTCGTAAGCAAGCGTAGAAATCTGCAGCTGCAGCGGCTCGTCACCTCTGTCCGGATAAGACTCGACCATTTTCACAATCGTCTCAAAAAGCGGAATGATATCCTCATTCGTATCGTCCGGTGCATAACAAACCACCCCTTCGCGCGCCACGCCGTACAAAATAGGGAAGTCCAGCTGCTCATCCGTAGAATTCAAATCCATAAAGAGTTGGTAAACCTCGTCCACCACCTCCTTGATCCGCGAGTCGTTCTTGTCGATCTTGTTGATCAGCAAAATCGGATTGACGCCCTGCTCCAGCGATTTCTGCAGCACAAAGCGCGTCTGCGGCATCGGCCCTTCGCTCGAATCCACGAGCAGGATCACCGTATCCACGGTACGCATGATGCGCTCGACCTCGGAAGAGAAGTCAGCATGACCGGGGGTGTCTACAATATTTATTTTATAATCCTTGTATGAAACCGCGCAGTTCTTTGAATAAATCGTGATCCCGCGCTCGCGCTCGATATCATCGCTGTCCATGACGCAGTCGATGACCGTCTCATTCGCGCGAAACACGCCGCTCTGTGCCAGAAAGGCGTCCACCAGCGTAGACTTCCCGGCGTCAACGTGCGCAATCACCGCAATATTAATAATCTTGTTATTTCTCATCCAAATCTTCTTTCTGCAAATGTATTGACAATATATGATTCTGTCCGGTTAAACTGGGATTTGCACCCCTGTCATTCCCGGGCGACGGCGTAGCCGGCGGTGACCCCGGGCTTGACCCGGGGGAACGTAACCCTGGGAATCCATGGTGGTCTTTCGTTATGGATTCGCCGATCAAGTCGGCGAATGACAAAGACAAATTCCAGTTCGTCTGAATAGACACACATGAATTTCGGGATTGTCCAAGAGGAAAAGCCTTTATGATTATACCACAGATGTTGTGATAAGATGGTATGCATCGGGAATGTCTCGGGAATGTCAATTTGCAAAGGATAGCGCATTGAAAAAGCAAAAACTGAAAATCGTTAGCATCATCGTCGCTATTATCTGCATCGTGATCGCAATAATAGTGGGCGGTATGCCGAGACTGATTTTGGGCATCGCCGCCGCCGTCGCGATCACCATCGGTCTGATCGATGATCTTTGGCCTGTGCGGCGCGAAAAAGAAAAATAACCCTTGTCATTCGCCGACTTGATCGGCGAATCCATACTATAGGAGGAATATCTATGCAGTACAGATTGGATGAACGCAGCGGCAATCAGCTCTCGATCCTGGGCTTTGGGTGCATGCGATTTCACCGAAACGTGGCCGGGATCGACCAAAAGCAGGCCGAGAAATTGATTATGGATGCGATTGACGCGGGGGTGAATTACTTCGATACAGCCTACCTCTACCCGGGATCCGAAGCATCTCTCGGCGCGGTCTTGAACAAGAACGATGTGCGCAGCCGCGTATATGTCGCGACCAAACTTCCCATCGCAAGCTGCACCTCCGGAGCGGACTTCGACATATATTTTAATAAACAAATTGCTTCGCTGAACACGGACTATATCGACTACTATCTCATGCACAACATCAACAGTCTGGCGCAGTGGGAAGAACTCTGTGCGTGGGGCATCCGCGAATGGATCGGTGCGCAGAAGGCGGCGGGAAAGATCCGGCAGATCGGTTTCTCTTTCCACGGCGCGCGAGATGAATTCAAGGAAGTGCTGGCGGCGTATGACTGGGAGTTTTGCCAGATACAGTACAACTACGCCAATGAGAATTATCAGGCCGGCGTGACCGGGCTGAAGGCGGCGGCGGAACGCCATATCCCCGTGGTCGTAATGGAGCCGCTGTTGGGCGGCAAATTGGCAACGGGGCTGTCTGCCGACGCGGTGGCGGTCTTCCGCAAAGCCCGTGCCGATCACACGCCGGCCGCCTGGGGACTTCGCTGGCTCTGGAATCAGCCGGAGGTCACCGTCGTGCTATCCGGCATGAACGAAGAAGCACAGCTTCGCGACAATCTAAGCGCCGCAAATGACGCCGCGCCAAACATGCTCACGCAAGCGGAAGTGACGGCTTACGGCGAAGTCCTTGAAATATTCAAACTGACAGACAAAATCCAGTGTACCGGATGCTCCTACTGTATGCCCTGTCCGCAGGGCGTCAACATCCCCGCCTGCTTTGCCAGTTACAACGCCTCCTACACGCACGGGCGCATCACCTCGCTGTCGATGTATATCACAAGCACCGCCGCCAATCGCAACGCAAAAGCCCTGGCGTCCAGCTGCATTCAGTGCGGCAAATGCGAATCCCACTGTCCGCAAAAAATCGAGATCCGCCGCTCGCTGAAAGATGTCGCGCGCCGTATGGAGCCGTTCTATTTCAATATCATCATGAAAGTGATGCGTTCAAGAGGAAAACGCAAACAGCGCCAAAACGAACAAGCCTAACGTCATCATTCTCCGACTAATATAACGCTGTCATTCGCCGACTTGATCGGCGAATCCATGACCATCCGAACAAACGACCCGCCCATAATGCTGGTCTCGAGCCATCGCGACAGATCCGCATGGAGCAGTTCGCCGTTGTCGATGATCTCGACCTCAAATGAGCTTTCGTCCAGCGCGATGATCGTGACCCAGTGCCAAGCATCCAGCGTCGGCGTCTGACCGCTCGACAGGATCAAAAATGCCACGGGCGCATCCCCGCGCAGCGCATCCGTGATAAACGCGGCGGCTTCCTCTGCCGTCGGCCTGCCCGCGCGGCAAATCGGCACCTTCAGCCGCTCGGCATGCATCGGCACGCCCAGCGAGACCGCAAACGCCTCCGCGCCCAACACGAAATTGTCCGCCATCAGCCCCATCACGCGCGGATACAAATGTGCATAAGATTTTTTCATAAACGCCAAAAATCCGGCCTTCGTCCGAAGATCGCCCTCATCCACAAAGCCTTCATGCGTCCGCGCCAGATAGCCAAAAATATTGGCTCCGGTCGTGGCCCCGCAGGCGCCCGGCGGGATATAACCCTTTTTCGGAAACCAGTACTGCACGCCACCGTAAAAGCGTTTGCCCCGTTTGTCCGTGATTTCAAATAATTCCGGTTTGCGAACTGATATTTTGCACATTTGCCTATTTTAACGGAATATCTCCGCAGGTTCAATCGCAGCAGCAATATTTAATAAAACGCAGTTGCAAACGCAGTGGCAAAAACGCGAAAGAAGCCGGGTTCGGAGCGGCTTCTTTCGCGGTTTATGATAGGAGAGTTCTGAAAACGTGTTTGCTATCTCATAATCTATTTATACCCAACTTTCCTTAAATGAAACATAACTTCGCAAATTATTTTTGCTGGACAAAAAAGTTCATGACGTACTGCGAACGATATTGGTAGAAAAACGGTCGTTTTTTTACCAATATGCCGCGCTATACGTCACAAACGCAGATTTGGTAGACTATAGGCATGGAAAAGAAACAACTTGGGAATACCGGCCTGTGGGTCACGCCGGTCGGCATGGGCGTACTGACGGTTGGCCGTACGCAGCTCGATTTGCCGCTCGCGGACGGCGCGCAGTTGATCCGCTATGCCCTTGAACGCGGCATCAACTTTTTTGACACAGCCGAGTATTATGAAACCTATCCCTATATCGCCGCCGCTCCATTTCGCGACGCTGTCATTTCGAGCAAATCCCTTGCGCGGGGTGCGGCCGGCATGTCACGCGCGATCGAAGATTGCCGCCGAGCGCTCGGCCGCGACCAAATCGACATCTTTCTCCTGCACGAAATCCGAACGCGGGAAGATTTTCAAAGCCGCGCAGGCGCCTGGCAGGCGCTGGTCGATGCGAAAGCCAAGGGGCGTGTACGCGCCATCGGCCTGTCAACGCATCATATTGACGGGGCGGAGATCGCTGCCGCCATGGAAGGTCTCGACGTTCTGTTCGCGCTGATCAATTACAAAAGCCTCGGCATCCGTAAGGGCGAAAGCCCCGGCTGCAAAGAGGAGATGGCAGAGCAGCTCCGGCGTACGGCGGCGCAGGGCAAAGGCGTCTTTACGATGAAAGCCCTCGGCGGGGGGAATTTATCCGGGGATTATACAAAGGCATTAGACTACGTTACGGCCCTGCCAGGCGTCAACAGCATTATGCTTGGCATGGGCACGGAACGGGACATCGACGATGCCGTCAACTACACCGAACACAACCTGCCGCGCGCCTACCGCCCGGATGTATCAAAAAAACAAATGTTTGTGGATCAGGGCGACTGCGAAGGCTGCGGCGCCTGCATCGCGCGCTGCACCTCAAAAGCGATTGCGTTCAACCAGCAAGGCTCCGCAAAAATCGACACCGCAAAATGCGTCAAATGCGGCTACTGCGCCTACGCCTGCCCCGTCCGCGCCATTATCATGCTCTGATATCTATGAACTAATGTCATTCCCGCGCACACCCTGTCATTCCCGCGCAGGCGGGAATCTCAAAACGATGATCCCTAGAGATTCCCGCCTGCGCGGGAATGACAGGGGTGATTATTTGATGTCGCTGAGGTGCTCCGGCAGGCTTGTCTCCATATCGCAGCCGTGCGCGGTATCGTCCTCGTCCGCGTTCGGGTCGAAACCTTCGAGACCCTTGTAGGTCTTGCCGTTCTTCTGCGCGTAGTCGTAGATCGCGCTTTTGATCGCGTGATCCGCGAGCACCGAGCAGTGAATCTTGATGGTCGGCAGGCCGCCGAGCTCGTCAAGGACGTTTTGGTTCGTCACAGCAAGCGCATCATCGATCGTCTTGCCGATGATCATATCCGTTGCCACGGAAGACGACGCGATGGCCGAGCCGCAGCCGAAGGTCTTGAATTTGGCGTCCGTGATCACGTCGTTTTCGTCGACGCGGATCATGATCTTCATCATATCGCCGCAGACGGGGCT
>JAISJT010000073.1 GCA_031261395.1 Eubacteriales Family XIII. Incertae Sedis bacterium | reverse complement strand
AGGAAGTTGACGGCAGGCGTACCTCTCGCGGCGCGCTGCGCCTCGGGGATCTCGTACGCCTTTATTTTATGCACCTTTCCTGTATTTGTAAAGAACATCAGCCAATCGTGCGTCGACGTGATGAGCAGGTCCCTGACAAAATCGTTGTCGCGCGTCGTCAGCGCCTTGATGCCCTTGCCGCCGCGCCGCTGAATTTTGTACTCATCCGCATCGATGCGCTTGACATAGCCAAGGTGCGTGAGCGTGATCGCCACGCGGCTTTCCTGAATGAGATCTTCTTCCTCGATCTCGGCCGCCGCCGCGATGATCTGCGTCTTGCGCTTGTCTCCCCACTTGTCCCGGATCTCGATCAGCTCGGTTTTGATGACGCCCATGAGCTTCGCCTCGTCCGCGAGCAGCTCTTGATAATACGCGATCAGCCGCTTCAGCTCCGCATACTCTTTTTCGATCTTTTCTTTCTCGAGTCCCTGCAGTCTTGCCAGCCGCATGTCCAAAATGGCCTGCGCCTGCAGCTCCGACAGCCGGAAACGCTCCATCAAATTTTCCTTCGCGTTGTCATAACTCGACCGTATCGTCTTGATGACCTCGTCGATATTGTCAAGCGCAATGAGGAGTCCCTCCAAAATATGCGCCCGCGCCTCGGCCTTCTTCAGATCAAACTTCGTACGCCTCGTGACGATTTCTTTCTGATGTGCGATGTAATGCACGAGGATCTCGCGCAGATTCAGCACCTTAGGCTCCCCGTCCACGATGGCCAGCATGATCATCGAATAGCTCGCCTGCAGCTCCGTCTGTTTGAACAGCCGATTCAGCGTGATCTGCGGATTGGCCTCGCGCTTGAGCTCCACGACGATGCGGATGCCTTCCATATTGGACTCGTCGCGCACCTCCGAGATGCCTTCGATATGTTTTTCACGCACGAGCACGCCCATACGTTCAAGCAAGCGGCTCTTGTTGACCTGGTACGGAATTGATGTAATAACAATCTGCTGCTTGCCTTTTTTGGTTTCTTCGATCTCTGTCGTCGCGCGGACAAGGACAGACCCCCGGCCTGTCTTGTAGGCCTCGCGTGCGCTCTTTTTGCCAAGTATCATCGCCCCGGTCGGGAAGTCCGGCCCTTTGATATGCTTGCAAAGATCATCGACCGACGCTTCCGGATTGCCAATGAGCTCGACCGTCGCATCGATGACTTCGTTCAAATTGTGCGGCGGGATCGAGGTCGCCATACCAACAGCGATACCGTTGGAGCCGTTGACCAAAAGGTTCGGAAAACGCGAGGGCAAGACGATCGGCTCTTTTTCCTCGCCGTCGAAATTGGGCATGAAATCGACTGTGTCTTTGTCGATATCCCGCAGCATTTGCAGGGCCAGCGGACTCATGCGCGCTTCCGTATACCGCATGGCCGCCGCGCTGTCGCCGTCCACGTTGCCAAAGTTTCCGTGCCCGTCAACCAAGGGATAGCGTGTTGAGAAGTCCTGTGCCAAGCGCACCATCGCATCGTAAATTGAAGAGTCACCGTGCGGGTGATATTTACCCATGACGTCGCCGACGATCCTCGCTGATTTTTTGTGTGGTTTGTCCGGCGTGATGCCGAGTTCACTCAGTCCGTGCAAGATACGGCGATGCACCGGCTTGAGTCCGTCGCGTACATCCGGCAGCGCCCGCCCGACGATGACGCTCATGGCATAATCGATATACGCCGTCTTCATCTCATCGTGGATCTCACGCTGAAGCAGTTTCATGTCATTGATTTGTTCATTGCTCATGCTTGTATTGGCTCCTAAATATCTAAGTTTTTAACGTATTTCGCGTTTTCTTCGATGAATTTTCTGCGCGGCTCGACCTTGTCGCCCATCAGCATTGCAAACATCTCGTCCGCGACCGCTATGTCGTCAAGCGTCACCTGAATGAGCGTCCGATTGGACTGATCCATCGTCGTCTCCCATAGCTGACTCGCATCCATCTCGCCAAGACCTTTGTAGCGTTGGATATCGATCTTTGAATTTGGATGCTCTTCTGTCATGCGCTTCATGAGCTTTTCCTGCTCTTTTTCGGAATACGTATAGACGGCTTCTTTGCCGCGCTTGACCTGATAGAGCGGTGGCTGCGCGATGTAAACGTAGCCATCCTGAATGAGCTGTGTCATATGACGGAAGAAGAATGTCAGCAGCAGCGTGCGGATATGTGCGCCGTCGACGTCTGCATCCGTCATGATCACAATCTTGTGATACCGCAGTTTCCCGATGTCAAACCCATCGTCGATACCGCAGCCGAAAGCCGTAATCATATTTTTGATTTCGTCGGAAGACAACACGCGCGCGATATTTGCCTTCTCAACATTGAGGATCTTGCCGCGCAGGGGCAGGATGGCCTGCCGCTTGCGGTCGCGCCCAAGCTTTGCGCTGCCGCCCGCCGAATCACCCTCTACGAGGAAGATCTCGGACAGCGCCGGATCCTTTTCGGAACAATCCGCGAGTTTGCCGGGCAAACTGCCGCCGTCCATCAGCGTCTTGCGCGTAGTCTCCTTGACCTTGCGCGCCGCGATACGTACCTTCGCCGCGCCGATGATCTTGTCCATGATGATCTTGGCCTGCGCCGGATTTTCCTCAAGGAAGGCATTGAGCTTGTCGTTGCATGCGCTCTCGACAAAGCCGCGTGTCTCGGGATTGCCGAGCTTGGCTTTCGTCTGACCTTCAAACTGCGGATTTGTGAGCTTGACCGAGATGATCGCGGTCACGCCCTCGCGCGTGTCCTCGCCCTGCAGCGGCTCATCCTTTTCTTTCAGAAAATTGTTCCTTCTTGCATAATCGTTGAACACTCTCGTCAGCGACGAGCGAAAACCCGCCAGGTGCATGCCGCCTTCGATCGTATTGATGTTGTTTGCATAAGTAAAGACCGTCTCGTTGTACCGCTTCGTGTACTGTATCGCGATCTCGACGACAGCGCCTTCCCGCTCAGCCTCGAAATAGATGATGTCAGGATGAATCGGCTCTTTGTTTTCGTTTTGGTGTTTGACAAATTCACGGATGCCGCCTTCATAATAGAAGGTCTCTTTTTTCTTCTTGCCTTCGCGCTCATCCGTCAGCGTGATGCGCACGCCTTTGTTGAGGAAAGCCATCTCGCGCAGCCGGTGTTCCAGCGTCGAATAATCGTATTCGAGTTCGTCGAAGATCTCCGCATCCGGCTTGAACCATGTCTTCGAGCCCGTCTTCTTCGATTCACCGATGATCTCTAATTTGCTCATCGTCTTGCCGCGCGAATAAGTTTGTTTGTAAATATATCCGTTGCGGCTGATGACGACTTCCATCGCTTCGGACAAGGCATTGACGACCGATGCGCCGACGCCGTGCAGACCACCCGACACTTTGTAGCCCCCGCCGCCGAATTTGCCGCCCGCATGCAGGACGGTATGTATGACTTCGACCGCCGGAATCCCGAGCTTCGGATGATTGTCCACAGGCATCCCGCGTCCGTCATCCTCCACCTCGATCGAATCGTCGGCCAGGATCCTTACGTCAATGTGTTTGCAATAGCCCGCAAGCGCCTCGTCAACGCTGTTGTCTACTACTTCATAAACCAAGTGGTGCAGCCCGCGCGTACCCGTGCTGCCGATATACATACCCGGCCGGAGCCGGACCGGTTCGAGTCCTTC
>JAISJT010000145.1 GCA_031261395.1 Eubacteriales Family XIII. Incertae Sedis bacterium | reverse complement strand
AGCGGTGTACGGATTTTCGTAACATTTCTTACGACCTTGATGTCCTTGAAGTGAGAAGGTCCGTCAGCAGACGCAGCCGTGATACGCACAGTGCCCTCTTTGCCCGTGAATGTCACGAGTCCGGCTTTGTTCACGGTTGCAATAGCCTTGTCACTTGATGTCCACGAGACGTCTTTCACCGTAGCGTTTGCAGGCTCGATTTTCACAGCGTGCTGCAATCCATGAACCGCATCCGCTTCCTTGTAGATATATGCAGCAGCGCTATTTGTAATCGTAACTTTGGTTACCGAGTATTTTTCGATGGCGTTAAAGGTAATGGTTACGTCCACATCCTCATAATTCGCTGTGCTGATGGTGATGATCTGCGTAGCGCTTCCGGCGTGCTGCCCATTGCCCGTATACAAGAGCGTTGAACCGAGTAATGACGGCGCGCCGGTCAGCACGTTGGCGCTATCGGTGAAAGTACTCAGTGCATAACTGCGTTCACCGGTATTCGCCTTGTTCAGCGCGATACTATCCAAATCGAGATCGTGCTGGACGGTATCAGATGAAGTGATACTGATGTCGCAGTCTGTGGCGGCAAGACCGGTGTCCTTTGGGGGTGCGTCCGTAGCCGGGAACACAGCCGTGACAATGCCGCTGTCCGCCGCGTTTCGTGTGTCCACCGCGCCGGACACGTCGAAGAAGTCACCTGCTGCGCCGGCTAGGGTGAATCCCGATTTTGGCGTCAGGGTGATAGTCGCCGTATAGACCGTGCCTGCCTCGAACGCGCTGTCGTTGGGGCTCCACGTTACCGTGCCGGTGTACTCCGCCGTTGCGGTGATTGCCGCAATCGGCGTTGCTCCGTAGACCGGGGACGTAACGCCGGTGATTTCCGCGATACTGACGACGGCTTCCGGCGCGCGGTTGACCGTAATGGCGTAGTGCGCCTCAGAAGCATCCTCAGCCGTCACCTTGATGTAGACGGTAGTCGCGCCGCCCAAAGTCAGGGCGATGGAATCAGTGCCGGTAACTTCATTGGTAAAGCCGCTGTCGCTGTAAAGATTGAAGGATGCGGCGAAGAATTCGCCGGCGGAAGATACGATGTCCGCGCGCGAAAGCGTTGCCACGCCGCTGCCCACGTTAATCGGGTCGGCAATGGGCGCTACATCCGTGCCGGTCTGCCCAAGATAGGAAACATCCTGCGATAGCACGGTGGTCAAGCCCTTTTCGGTGGAAAGTGGGATGGACTGTATCCAGACGTACCTATATGGGTTACTGCTATTAAGGTCAACGGTTCTAAACGCCACGCCCGGATAGATTTTGGGCTCTCCACCGGGTGAGCCAGAACTATTGGAGTTTGCCAAATGTCTGTACTTGGCGGGGAGTGTTACCGTCGAAACCCCGCCGCCGATTGCCTGAGGGAAGCTACCGCCGGAGCCTGACCGCGCCGTCAATTCGCCGCCGCTCATCGTAAAGCCGCCGTTTGAATGTACGTAAATCCCATAACTACTACTCGTGTAATAGCCACCGGTCGCGGTCAATGTTCCGCTGTTCAGCGTCAATGATTTCGCTGCAATACCACAGTTGAAGTTGCCTGAGGTTACGTATGTTTCCCTTAACGCGCCGCTTGTGGCTTCCAGCGCACCGCTTCCTGTAATAGTCAGCGCGTTAGATGTTGCGTACAGATTATTCCCTGTAATATCGGTAGAGACGATGATACCACAAGTAGTACCGGTTTGAGCGTCATAGGTCGATATAAAACTGTTTGAACCGATTAGCTCCAGCGTTATGTCACCGTTTTTGACTTGCAACGCGACCGCCGCGGAGGTCACATAGTTGAAGTTAGTCAGTGTGAGGGTTTTTGTTCCGCTGTTCCACGACCACGTCGAGTCTGTTGCGTAATTGCCGCTGCCTTTCTTCATTGTGCCGTCAGCCACATCAAAGACCAAGCCCTCTGATTGCAGCTCGACCGTGCTGAAAGCCTGAGTTACTACTGATGAGGGGTTATTTGCCGCGTCGTACACCACCGTATGCACCTTGTAGGCGGTAGAGGCGGTAAGCCCGCTCATTGTGATGGAGTACGAGTAATTGGCGTAGCTAAAAGCGGAACTACCTTTTGCGACCGTAGGCGCGGCTGTACCCTGCGCCTTGATTGTGTCAGCGCTCGGCGTTCCGGCAGCGGCGGCGTAAACGAGATAGTAAAGCGTTCCCGCTTTGGTGGACTGAAAATGCAACACGGCGCTCTGATTGGTTATTCCGTTTACGCTGACACCCGAGAGTACGGGCGGCTGGTCGTCCTTGGTAAAGGCCGCCGTGATGGTGATTGCCCCGGTTATACCCGAAAGCGTAGGGAGAACGTAGCCCGGAGTTAACGCCGTGTCGTTAGTAAAGGTTCCGCCGCCCGAGGACACTGTCCAGTTCACGCCCAGCGCATTGACCAGCGTCGCGCTCAACGTGGGGGAGGTTGCGGAAATCAATTTGTAGGCGGTCGGTCCGACTGTTCCCGCGATTCTCGCATAGCCGTTGGTGTCGTTGGCTGTTATCGCGAGATTTATCAAAACGCCCGCCTGCGCGGAGGCCGCGCTGCGTACGGTTGCGCCCGTAACCGTGCCATTTGATGGCGTTACCTCGAAGTACAGGTATTTGCCTATGTCGTCGGCGGTGGGGATATAGCTTGCGGCTTCCGCGCCGGGTATTGCCGTATGTACCGCACCGTTCCATGTAGCCGTATTGCCCCTGTACCACTTGAATGTACTGCCGCTATCTGTACCCGCGCCGCTGCCGGCACCGGCGTTATAGGTGTATGTGCCTGTGATTGCTATGCCGACGGCGGGGAAGCCCTGCGCCCCCGCGCTTATGCCGACACCCGACGCTGCCGGCAGGATGTCGCCATCGTCAATCGTCACGCCGGAAACCGGGATATGACCGCTGGCCGAGCCGTTAACGTATTGAATACCCACCACCTCATTGTTTTTGCTCCAATATGCGTTTCCGGCATCCGGCTGCCCAGTGATATGCAGCTTGCTTGACTGCGCGTAATTGTTACCAACGCTAACGGCCGCCGCGCTATCCCATGCGATGGCGATGCCGTTTGCAGTGGGCGGGGTGTAGGTATTCGTAGCCCGCACTACATTGTCACTTCCGGCAATCGAGGCTCCGTAGGCAAACACCGCGCCGCCGCTGATCGTAACGTCCCTGCTGTAAATCGCATTTCCGACCCTTGCGGCGACAAGTGCGTTGCCCGTAACAATCACACCGCCGGAGGAGCGGATGGCGTTGCCCGTCCCCGTGTTGCGCACCTTGGCGCTGCCGCTGACGACGACGTTTTGCGCCGTATTTGTAGAGCTGAGCATATAAATTGTCTGCGCCGCCGAGCCGGTCACCTCGCCGCCGCTGACGGTGACGACGCCGGTGCTGCTAGTGGTAGCATTATAAATCGCATAATTGTTCGCAGAGCTAACCGTGCCGCCGCTGATGGTAACGTCTACTCTGTTTGTTGTGTAGGCGTAAATCGCTTGGCCTTTAGCGCTGATTGTGCCGCCCGATATATTGGCCGTGACCGTGCCCCCGGTGTCGTTAGATATCTGAATCGCTTTGCTGTTATTGCCGGTCGAACTGATTACCGTGCCGGTGCCGCTGACCGTGATGTTCCCATGGGCATTAATAGCATATAAATCATTGGCTGTACTACTGACCGTGCCGCCGCTTACCGTGACGTTTCCCATGGAGGCAATCGCATAACCGCCCGCGGATACCGAGCCGTCGCTTACCGTAATTGGGCTTGTGGTTGAATTGATGATTGCATTGCCTGCCGAGCTGACCTGTGCGCTGCCGCCGATCGTAAGGCTCGTCCCCTCATTGAGGTGTATTGCGCCGGTACCGGCGTTTGTGCTTGTCTTGGAAATTTGTGCGTTTCCGTTGATTGTCAGGGTTCCGCTGCGGAGTTCTATCGCCGCTTTGCCTGCCGTGGTGATTTGTGCGCTGCCTGTGATCAGAGTGGTACCGCTTGTCCAGCTTGTGAATGTAGGGGCGTTCACTTCGTTATTAGAAAGGCTGCCGCCGTTCATCGTGAAATTGCCGTACCCTTCAACCCTTAATATAGGAACGTCTGTCGTGGTATCTCCGGACAGGTTGGCCTGCCATATGAGCGTTACGCCGCTTGGGATAGTTAAGAGTAGTTGTACTGCCATGTCTGTTCTGCTGCCGCTTACCGTGACGGTATTGCCAGAGCCTGCGTTGGTAAGGAGCGACTGTATACCAACCCGGTGTGATTCAAGGGTCGAAGTGTCATTAGGAATAGTATAGTTGCTGTTTGCCAGCGGCTCAATCTCCGCGTCGGGCGGGGTCTGCTCCGCCAACGCCGTGTCCGGCGCAGGCGGCGGCGCTTCCAACGCAAACACCGTCATCGGCGCAAGCGTCAGCGTCATGACAAGAACAATGATCAACGCCATGGTTTTTGAAAACGGTTTGTGTATATTCATTTCTGCTTCTCCTTCTGTTACACCAAAAAATAAGCCGAAAGACCCGCCACGCGAATCTTTATAGGGTCTGGTCAAATTACAGCATTTCTAGCAGGTGAAATGAACGAACCTTAACAAACTTTAAGGTTCAATACCAATTCGAAAATCACAGTAGTATGCACTATATAATTGTGGTAATATACCATTCCGAATTCGCAAAGGGTACAAGAAGAACAAAAAAGCGTACTGCCGTCAATTTGGACACGAATATTTTATATCTTTTCGAAAATGTAACCCTGCCCGCGCGATTCAGTTTCACCACCTTCGTGTTGCTTGACTTATGAGAAGTATTTCAGCATCTGTACCAAGTATGGTTTTGTCGTATCATAGATCGTTTCAGGACTACCGCTATCAATGCGCCTGAAATCATTGCGCTCATAGTATTCAATCAATTTTTTTGTATCAAAACATTCAATATAGGTATATTTTCCGGAAAGGTCGTACTGAATTTCAGAAATCTTACTCAACGCAAGATTAATCAATTCATCTCCGCTGATTCGCACATCAAGTGCATCTGAATAATTTTTGCCTAATTGCGCTATTAGGGGCATCGGTACGGAATAAGTATCTGTATTTTCGTCAAGCAGTCCAAACCTCGCCAGCCGTTTTTCTACACTTTTAGAAATAGCCTTGCGAGGAACTTCCAATACTTTGTTTGTTATCGTATAGTACCCAAGCAATAACAACGCATCATCAGTAGGTTGCGTAACAAGATGCGTCCGTGCAACGCCACGATTCGAAAAATCGATCGCCCGTTCTTTTAGGAAATGCTCAATGTCTGAATCATATTTGCTCGAAAAAGTGGAGAGTAATCTTTCAACTGCATCCACACCTTCATCTGCTATCAAAGATGTTAGGTTAAATGTAAAATAATTGATGATTACTTCCCTTTCAGAATGCCCTTAAGCTCCCCTTGTTTCAGTTCCCGATACTGGACTGGTTTGCGCTTTGATTCCTTTGCTGCTTTTTCAGCGGCCTCCATAGCATTGACTAAGGACTCCGCCTGCGCATTGTTCGTAATGCGAATATTGTTAAAAATACTGCTTGTAGCCATGTTGCCACCTCCTTTATCAAGATTGTTGTGCCTCACTGCACATCTATATTATACAGCACGAACACATATTTTCAAAATTTATCATAAGTATTCATATTTAATATTTTACATCTTCTCAAAAATGTAACCCTGCCCGCGCGATGTGGTGATGCCGTAGCCGGAGGGCTCTATCTTTCTGCGCAGTTTTGAAGCGGTTGCCTGCAGTGTATTCTTGTCATCGGCCAGCGGCGCGCTCCATGCTTTTTCGTACAATGCCTCCGCGCTGACCGTTTTGTCCTCGTTTCCGGCCAGCAGCAGCAAAAGCGAAAACTCGCGCGGCGTCAGCAGCAAATCAACGCCGTCAATAAAAGCTCTTGCCGCAACAATATCCAGCGTCAGCGAGCCTTTGACAATCTTCTGCGGCACGCGCGACGCTTTTTCAAGCAGCACCTTGATACGTGCCAAAAGGATATTGAGGTCGTAGGGCTTTGTCAAATAATCATCCCCTCCTGCTTCAAAGCCGTATAGAATATCGGGAGTTTCGTCTTTCGCACTCAAAAACAGCACGGGAGGTTCACTGCTGCCACCGCGTATTTCACCACACCATTTCACACCGTTGCCGTCCGGGAGCATCACGTCAAGCACGATCAAATCCGGCGATTCCGTTTCCATGATCGCCGCCGCACCGCGCAGCGTTTCGGCCTCCAAAACCCGGTATCCGGCCCGCGTCAGCTTGTTCCGGTTGATTGCCATAATATGCGCATCGTCCTCAACGAGCAAAATCGCTTTGCTCTTTTGCTCGTTGAGTTGAGAGTGTTGAGTTGTGAGTGGAGAGTGCTGAGTTGTGAGTTGAGAGTTTTTCATTTTGCGGCCTCCAGATTTTTTTTCGTGGTTTTTACGATTGAAACTAAGAGGCTTACGATTTCGTTGCAATCAGCATAGATACTTTCATTTTGTTTATCATCAATATAGCCTGTGGTATGCAGTAGTCTAATCCAATACAGCGTTTCGTTGGCTTCTTTTAGCGCAATGTTCATTTTGCTCAAATAATCGCGCTTACTCTGTCCCTGCAAAGCTTCTTCAATATTTGCACCAATACTGGTTCCGCTTCTTATAAGTTGCTTGGACAAAATAAATTCCCGTTTCTCGTCGCACAAATATCTGTACAAATTTACAACCCGCACAGCAAAATCAAAACTCTTCCCCCCAACAACACTATTCCCCATAACTCTCAACCCTCCACTCTCAACTCTACACTCTCAACTCTCAACTCAAAACTCACGCATGTCCCTTTCCCCAGCTCACTATCAATCCGGATCCCCCCGCCGTGCTGACCGATCACGTCCTTGCAGATGGCAAGCCCCAAGCCGGTCGCGTCGTCGCCGGACACGCCGCGTTCAAATATGCTGGGCAACAGCTCCGGCGCGATACCGCTCCCATCGTCCTGTACCGCAAACGCAACAAAATCTTCCGCCTGCTTCGCGGTGATGGTTACGGTGCCGTTTTTCGTATGCCTGCCCGCATTGGAGCAAAGGTTCACAAGTACCTGCACAATCATATCAAGGTTGGCAGATACGGCTGGGCAATCGGGTTCGCATACGGTCTCAATACGGGTGCCGTTCTTGGCCAAGATCGGCGCGCAAACGGCGGCGGCCCGTTCCAATATGTCTGACGGCTTGATGGGAACGACCCCGATGCCGGCCTGCAGGTTTTTTTCGGAATAGAGCAACTGCCCCGCCAACTCCGCAAGGCGGCGGGCCTCCGCCTGTACGACGCGGAGATTTTTCACGGATTGTCCGTTTGTTTCTCCCGCCTCGATTTCTTCCTCCGTCTGCTGTGCGTAGCCGCTCATGATGGTCAGCGGCGTCCGCATTTCATGGCTGATGTTGGACAGGTAATCGGATTTCATCCGCGAAAGACTGTCAAGCATCGCGTTCTCGGCGGCAAGTCTGCGTTCGGAATCTCGGGCTGCAAGCCACGCCCGCTCGGTTTCGGCATACCCGATGGATAGCACCAATGCGTAGCAGAACACGAAAAACATCATGCCGATAGGCGTTATGAAATACTGCCCGGTGAAGCGCTCGAAGAGGACGATGCCGCGATAGTACAGCATATCGAAAAGCCCCGGCAGCGCCACCGCCAGCGTGCCAAGGAATGCCAGCAAATACTTCATCCCGCCGCCGCGCAAAGAGGCCGCGAGCTTGACAATAGTATATACGATGACCAGCCCGGACGCGATTTCGAAGTATACGAGCAGCCCGGTGAAAAACACGGTATCCGTAAGCAAAGTAAGCAAACAATATGCGCCGACAAGCGCATAGTACACGCGCAGCACCCACTTGTTATATGTGCGCGGAAACAGCGTATGAATGAACAGCGTCAGCATCATGAACACAAGAAAATGCGTCAGGTACTCCACGCGAATCCAGAAGAAGAAATTGTAGCTTGTCAAAAACGTCAGCACCGCCGTCTTGGTCATCACCACGAACAAGGCGCAGCAAATCGCGAAATACAACGCGCCCTTGCGCTTGCGGTTCAAGAGGAACAGCCCCAGATGGTAGAGCGCGGCGGTGAGCAGGCAGCCGATTTCCGCGAAACGGAACGCCGACAGCTTGCCGGTATGCGTCAGAATATTTTCCGGCGTCCCGATGGTGAGCTCGGGCGGCTGGCAGCCGTTTTTGCCGTGGACAAAGTTCGCCGCCTGCACGATGATTTCCGCCGTTTCACTTTGCGGCGTGAAGTAGTATGTTTTTTCTAATACGCGCGGCACGGTCGTTTCCCGCGTGTCGCCGGGTGTTCCGACGCTGCCGATTTCCTCGCCGTCAATGAACAGCCGCATAGAAAAATCGCTGCTGCGGACATACAGCGCATAAAGCCGTTCTGCCGGGAGCGTCAGCGTCAGGCGGTGGGTGACGTACTGTATTTTCTCGTAGTCTGCATCGGTAAGCCGCACCGGCGCGTCCGTCACCGCGCCGCTCTGAAAGTCGGCGGGAGAGTACAGCTTTTCCGGCCAGCTATCCCAATGCGCCGCGCCGGTATAGATCGTGTTTTCAAGGTCGCTGTTCGTCAGGTCGTAGCCGCCGCCTTCCGCTTCGGGCATAGCGGCAATCTGCGCTTCCGGCAGCATAGCAATACCCGCCCATACAAGCACGACAAGGACGAGAAATATGATGATGGCGAGAGTGTCTTTATGTTTTGTCATATATTGCAGACAGTATAGCATCTGCCACCCCCCGCGGCAATTCGGCTAAAAACAAATCCTTCGCCAATGCTGAAATTCGCACCCCTTGTCATTCGCCGCTGCTGGCTGTTGTCATTCGCCGACTCGATCGGCGAATCTATTGTCTTAGGGTGAGTCATAGAAGAATGTCTCCGCGTGCCGGGCGCAGTGCCGCCTGCGGCGGGGGACGCTCCGCTAATGTATTAAGGTAGGCCCTCGCTACGCTCGCGCCCTTGATTTCCATTTCTAAAAGGCGGTGACGACCAGCCGGCTTTGTTGGCTGGCGAGATAGGTGTATGGACTGCCATCTATTTTGCGTACTTTGCTACAAAATGGTGCCAAATTCGAATTTGCGCCTCTGTCATTGCGGGCGCCGCCACCTCTGTCATTGCGGGCGCCGACCCGCAATCCATAAATAGTATTGAGCAAGCTAAGTTAAATACCTTCCGCCAATCACTTTACGCAAAATGACGTTGTTAAGAGAAGTTTTTTGAACAGCGGTTTATCTGAAGATAATGATAGTCGCCCGGCAAATTCGAATTTGTACTCCTGTCATTCCCGGGCGGCGGCGAAGCCGGCGGTGACCCCGGGCTTGACCCGGGGGAACGTAACCCTGGGAATCTATGGTGGTCACGGCCATGGATTCGCCGATCAAGTCGGCGAATGACAGGGGTGCGAATTTCAGTTTGTTGATATGCTGAGGGCTCCATCCCCTAAGGGATGGAGCCCTGCTGCTGTGCTCCGGAAAAGTCTCGAAAGTTAAAAACTATTTGACTATAGTTTGTGTACTCTTGATGACTTTGGACTTCCAGCCATCCTTTGTGGACGTGACCTCTACGCTGATCTTTTTGCCAAAGTCAGCCTGTGCCACCGTGTATGTTGATTTGGTAGCCTTGTCGATCGGATTGCCGTCGCTCAGCCACTGATAGGTGAACTTCTGCTTGGGCGTGACCGTCTTGGAAGCCGTCGCCGTCAGTTTCTGACCGACATTGTACTTGCCGGATACCTTCAGCGTGAAGTCCAAATCGCCGCCTGCCGTAGCTTTCGCGGTCTTGGCGATCCAGTCCGCCTTCTTGGCCGTGATCTGCACGGTGATTTCCTTGGCGCTATTGGCCTTGCTCACCTTGTAGGTCTTTGACTTGGCGCCTGCGATAGCCTTGCCGCCGGCATACCACTGATAGGTGTAGGAGAAGCCCTTGGCCACAGCGTTTTCGGCCTTAGCCGTGAGTGTACCGCCGGACTTCACTTTGCCCGAAATAGAAGCCGTGAAATTCGCAACCGCACTGCCGTCACCGATGACAAGCTGCTGAGATGAAGTTGAATATTTAACTGCACTTGCCGTGGTGATAATGTAAAGATTGCCCTTGGCTACTGTAGCAGACAAGGTGTAGCTGGCCGACTTGCTAAGGATCTTGGTTCCGTCAGTCCAGATATACGAATACTTGGGATAGACCTTGTAGTCTATGTTCGCCGCCGCCGCCGCAGTAGTCGCCGTCAGGGTCGACCCGGCGGTCCTTGTCCCGGAAACATGTGTCACATAACTGCTAATATCGACGTAGTTGATTTTCTTAGTAGTCAGATTCTGCGTGATGGCTTTCTTGGCAACCGCTAAATATTTCGTAGTTGACCCGTAGTAATACGTCGAATCGTATACACGATATACGCCGGGTTTTATATTTTTTGCTGTAAATTTATGTACCTTGCTGCTATCGTAGTTTATCGAATAATTGGAATCTATATATTTTTGGTAATCATCATTTGCAACCGAATAGCTGATTGATCCATCCACAGCCTGCAAATAGACGTAGGAACCCAACGTCTTTCCCTTGACAGAACCCTTGTATTTTTCGGGCGGGAGCTTCAGTTTGATGGTACCGGCATTCAGCACGATCCCGGCAGCCGGAGCCTTTACCGTTGTGAGCTTTGCGGGAGATCCATAAACCCAACTGCCCTCATATCCTCCAAGCCATGTCATTGGATAGGACTTGTTACTATTCTTAATATAGTCGCCGTCGCCATCTGTCGCATTTTTATATTTTGCCGTACTACCGCTTGCAGCGGCAAGATAAAAGGCGCCCGGCACCGCATAAAAGTAATAGACACCCTTTTCTGCATTTGTAAGTTGGTATACTTCACTTGAGTATCTTTGAGCAGGTGTGCCATCCTTCAGCGCCGTATCCTGATATACAGAGGCAGATGTCCATGTTCTTGTCTTGCCGGTCGTCACTTGCTTTGGCGTCACATTTACCTTCAAAAATGAAAAGGCTTTCAAGCTATAGGACGCCGCAGCATTCGCTTTGGGAAGCGTAATGATGGTGTACTCCTTAGGATAGTCTTTGAGGTCCACCTCTTCAACCTCGGATGTACTTCCAAGATGTCCGCCAATGATCTGAGATGCATACTTGTAGTCGGCCAAATTCTGGCTATAAATAGGATCATTATTTTTATCATATCCTATCGGGTAGTTATAGTGAGAGTAGCTAATCAGGGCTTTCTTGCCCTTGTACTTGGCGTCGAATGTGAAGGTAGCAACGCGCTTATCGTCAATAGAAGAGGAACTTATCGTATTCCACTGATCATCATAGGCGCTATAGGATTTGGATGCCTTGTCATAAACCAAAAGGTACGCATAATCGCCATCCGTCGCGCCCTTCAGCGTGACCTTCCACTCGATATCCGTAGCCGCCGCGGCTTCCACGACTTCCTCATCGCCGGACTCCAGAGCATCGATATCTTCTTCTTCGGAGACCGGAGCGGGCTCAGGGGTAGCCGGCTCTTCAATGACGGGCTCTTCGATATCCGGCTCTTCTATGACGGGCTCTTCAATAGCCGGATCTTCCGTATCGGCGTCAGCCTCATCATCGGCAGGATCAGCAGGGTCCGCCGGATCATCGGCAGGATCCTCAGAATCAGCCGGATCATCGACCGGATCCGCAGGATCATCGGCCGGAGCGCCTTCTTCCGTACCGGCAGGAATATCCGCATCGGCGGGTTCCTCCGCGAACGACGCGAAAGCCGAGCCGAACGTAAACGTGGCAATCATTGCTAAAGCAAGAAAGATCGCCAAACTCCTTCGAATGTGTTTGTGTTTCATTACCGAACTCTCCTTATCTCGCAGAAGGAATACTGCGATCATAAAAAATATAGAATATTAAGAAAATTATACAACTCATCCCCCACATGTCAAGAATATTTTTGTGCCATCGGGGAGACTTTGTAGATTTTTTTAACAATTCACGATTCAACTTTGGTGATTTACGGCAATTTGAATATCTCAGGGAGAATCTTAAACATTTTGTAGTTGCCGTTTGCGAACGGTTCCTCTTTTACCAAATTGTAGCCACTTTCCTGATATACAGAAATTAAAGGAGCCTTACAGTCGATATAAATTATTTTTCCGCCAATATGCTCTCTGCCCATCCCGATGATTGTTTCCGCATCTTTCAGCATCTCTTGACCGTTGATGTCCGTTGCACTGAAATCATCTGCGCGTCCGAGTTGGCCTACCAAGATACCGCCGAAAAAATCCTGTGAATCTCTGCCAGGTTTTGAATGCAATATGTTTCGCTTTCTGCTCTTTGACACATCGCGAAAGTCTGTTGAAGTAATTGCAACTGTAAAAAATGCCACTATTCGCGCTATACCATTTTCGTAAATCGTATACAAATAGGTACGCCCATAACCTTCACTTTCAAAACGAATAGCATCTCTTTTCAGAAAACGCTCGACATCCGTATCTCTCGTACAACAAAACTCCCCGATTTTTTGTTCGAGGAGTTTTGGCTCTTCGTTGTAGTGCAAACGTAGTGCTAAGAACTCAATATCACTTCTCATTCTGATACTCTTTTCGCAACGCTGCTGCGAATTTTTTCGGGTCTGCCCATTTGATTTTGTGATTGCTTGGTTTCGGAGGATTTGCTTTCATCGCTGCTTCAGCGGCGAGATACCGATCCGCAAACTCATCATCCATATGCACAATCTTCCCAAAACTTTCTGTCGCCATAGCCATTACCTCCTTTTCAATAGTATTGTGCCTCACCACACAATCTCATTATACAGGATAAAAACAATATTTCAAAGGGAAAGCCCGAAGGAGTCCTCTTACTGGTGGCTCGTTACAGTTCACACCCAATGTCATTCCCGGGCGATTGCGAAGCAATCGGTGAGCCGTAGGCGAACGTAACCCTGGGAATCCAGATATGATCACCTTGGATTCGCCGATCAACGTGGGCTTCGCCCACTCCTCCGGTCGCTGCGCTCCCTGCGCTGTCCGTTTTGCCAGCTAAATCAAAGATTTGGGGCAAAAAGGCAAGTCGGCGAATGACAGGGGTGTGAATGGAAGGAAACGAGCGTTCTTTCAGAAAATATTCAATATCAGAATCATATTTGCTCGAAAAAGTTGAGAGTAATCTTTCAACTGCATCCACACCTATCAATATTGTTGTGCTTTTGGGCGCATATCATTTCAAAGGAATCTTATCATCTGGATCAGTTCGTTATCGCCTTGTCTTCCACTCTCCATAATATTGAAATTGTTTCTGCTGTAAAAATCAATTAGGCTTTTTGTATTGTCGCATTCGATATACACTAATTTGCATCCAAGTTCGTCTTGAATTTCAACAACCTTATCACAAGCAATCTGCAATAATTCATCACCATTGATATGTGCAGAAAGCTCACTCGAGAAATTTTTGCCTAATTGCGCAATCAGAGGGGTAGGTACGTTGTATAGTCCGGTATGACTATCAATCACACCAAACCGCTCGACACGTTTTTTTGTCGAATTTGATAACCCTTCCGGTGAAATTGATAGTATCTTGTTTGTCAAAGTATAGTAACCCATCAACTCAAATCTGCTGCCGGAATCGAATAATACAAGATGAGTACGCGCTATCCCCTTGTTTGAAAACTCTATTGATTTTTCTTTCAAAAAACGTTCTATATCGTCATTAATACTGCATGAAAAAGTAGAGAGAATGTTAGTCACTCCCTCCACCGATAAGGCTTCTATTGCAGTCTGCAACTTTAACGTGAAAAACTCGGATGTCACTTCTTTTTGAATACCGCCTTTATCTCGTCCTTTGTCCTTAATTCTTTAACCTTTACAGGTACGCGTTTTCTATCCTTTGCCGCCTTTTCAGATGCTTCTACGGCGTCAAGGAACGAGAGGCAAGAAGACTCGCCTGAGATATGGATATTGTTGAAAATACTGCTTGTAGCCATGTTGCCACCTCCTTTATCAATAGTATTGTGCGCTGCTGCACATCTATATTATACAGCACGAACACGTATTTTCAAAACTTATTTATAACGATTTCAGCAAAATCAGGAGGATTTTTTGTGTCTATTCAGACATCAATGTCATTCCCGGGCGATTGCGAAGCAATCGGTGCGCCGTAGGCGAACGTAACCCTGGGAATCCAGATATGATCACCTTGGATTCGCCGATCAAGTCGGCGAATGACGGGGATCAAGTCGGCGAATGACGGGGATCAAGTCGGCGAATGACAGAGGTGCAAATTCGAATTTATCGGACAAATGAGAGCGCGTGATCTGCTTTCGCGTGTTAATGAAAGATATCTTATCTTATGCTTTTAATTTTTCCCGTTCAGCTCTAATATTTCAGGAATGGCTTGTTTTACTCTTTCCATCAATACATCAAGGGATCCGGCCTCCATTGCGATTGGTATGTCATCGTTAATGGCATACCACACATCGGATTCATCATCCCACTTAAACTCAATCATATATTCAGACATTTCGTTTCCCTCCGACTACAACTGGCGGAGGAGGTGGGATTCGAACCCACGTGCCGTTTCCGACAAACTGATTTCGAGTCAGCCCCGTTATGACCACTTCGATACTCCTCCGTACCCTGTGTGCGCGAGTGCACAAAGATTATATTATCAAAAAATCACGCTTCGTTCAAATCCGCACCGGCTCTGGACTGTAGCGGAAGCCCGCCAAAGACCCGCCCTGCAGCATATAGTAAATCATGTCAGCGCGGGTGGAAAGACCCAGCAGCGCGGACGAGCGCGATAGCTCATCCTCCTGAAGCCGCAGATTTTGATAGAGCACGACGCTCGGATCCTTCTCTTTGATCTCACGCAGGATCTCGGCGCCGGAGGGGCCAAAAGCCAGCACCCGCGCGCAGAGGCGCTCGGACAGAGCCCGCTCCATCTCCTGCTTGGTCACATGCAGAGCCGCATGCAGGATCAGCCTGCGCACGCGCGTCTCGGTATAGCGCTTGCTCTTGATCTGTGCCACCAATTCGCCGTAATTTTGCGCCTGCATCGCCGCTTCAAACATTCGGTTTTCGATGCCCTCCGAGACCGAATACAGCTCCGATGCACCCTTCTGTCCCATCGTGATGAGAGCGTGCTGGAAAGGACTGAACAAGGCCTCGGGAAAGACCATACCGCCCACGCGCGTACCAACCCGCGAAAAATCCATCTCGAAAGCGTGATCGACGCGCATGTCCCAGACCGAGACATAGGGCAGGAATTGATGTATGAGATTGCGGATCAAATCCGCCGTCGTCTCGGGCATATAGGCAAACGCGCGCCCGAGTTTGCCGTCGCGGAGCATATGCCGGATAGCGGCCGCCCCCGAAAACAGCGTCTCGCGAACCGGCGACGCCTGTCCGTAGGCCGACGTCTGCATCTGAGGGCCTTCCGTCTCTCCGGGGCCCTTGCGCGGGATCGGATAGACGGCAATACCCGTGGGATCGTCAACCGGCCCGACCGGCCGAAAGCAAATCAGCCGCGTCCCCATAGACTCGGTTTCCAGCAAAGCCAATTGTTTGAGGTATTCGATTCCGAGGATATCGTTTGGCTTTTCGATGAGCGCCGCCGCTTCCTCGCCGAACACTTCCTTGACAGCGGCATGGCGGGACGCCGGGTAGGACAGGCCTTCCCCCAGATTGCGCTGGATCTGCGCGGACAATTCGTCGCTTTCGAAAGCCAATTCTCTGGCAAGCGCCTTCATCGGCTCGATCGACGGCGACTCGCTGCCAAAGGCGATCGCATCGACCATATGCATGCCCGCGAGCAAGCGCACCCCGCCGCGCGCAAAATTTTCCGCACCCGTCGCCGAATATGCAAAGGGCAGTTCGAGCACGAGGTCGGCGCCGTTTCGCACAGCCGCCTCCGCCCGGAGGTACTTGTCAAACTGCGCCGGATCCCCTCGCTGCACGAACTGCCCGCTCATCACGCACACCACGCGACCGCAACCGCTCAGCCGCTTCGCCTCCGCAAGGCAGTGGGCGTGACCGTTATGAAAAGGATCGTATTCTGCGATGATGCCGAGCGTTCCGGACATCGTCTATTCGTCCATCTGTGTCTTGTAAGACAGCTCCCGGATCTCGTTCCTGTTTTCGACGAGCCGGTCGCCGATTCCCTGGAAGGTGTTCTGGAGATTTGTATACATCTCCCCAAAATACTGCCCGTTCAGATATTCCATCTTTTCCTGGAAATCGTACAGCACCTTGTCAACATAGTCGTAGGTGCTCATCTTCAGCTGCTTGGCGCCCGCCGCCGCGCTGTCCTCGATCTCCTTGGCGCGCTGCTTGGAACGCGTCGTGATCTCGTTTTGATCGACGAGGACCTCCGCACGCTGCTCGGCGTCCTTGATGATCGTCTCGTATTCTTCCTTCGCGTCGTTGAGGATGCGCTCGCGCTCGTCCTTGATGAACTGCGCCTGCTGGATCTCGTCAGGAAGCGCCTTGCGGATGTCGTCGACGATCTCGAGCAGCTCCGCCTTGTCCACCATGATTTTGTTGGTCAGCGGCACACCCGCGGACGTATCACAGATCTCTTCGATTTCTTCCAGCAAATCCAATACTTTCATTTCATCGTTCTCCTGTACCTGTACAAATCCGCTCGCACGGATTTGCCTTCAAGTTCTTGCCGCTTCGTATACTCTATCATTATAGCACCGGCTTTTGTGCTTTTTCAATGCTTTTCATATGATTGTAAACTTTCTCCGGCACAAGCCCCGCAATATCGCCCCCCAGCCCAAAAACTTCCTTGACCATACTGGAGCTGATGAAGCTGTGCGCCGGGTCCGTCATCAGGAAAATCGTCTCCACCCCCGGCCGAAACAGCTTCGCGTTCATCTGCGCCACGCGGATCTCGTATTCAAAATCCATCGCCGCCCGCAGCCCGCGCACCACCGCGCAGATCCCGTTCGCATTCACATAGTCCGCCAGCAGCCCGCCGTACTGCACGATCTCCACATTCGGGATCTCCTCCGCAGCCGACCGCAGCATGAGGGTTCGCTCCTCCTCCGAGTACTTGGGCGCCTTCTCGCTATTCGAAAGCACCCCGATCACCAGCGTCCCGCACAGCCGCGCCGCCCGCGTGATGATATCCAAGTGCCCGTTCGTAACAGGATCAAACGATCCCGCATAAAGCATTTTCTCCGTAATCATATCAACCCTTTCAACCTCTGTCATTCGCCGGCTCGACCGGCGAATCCACCTCTGTCATTCCCGCACGCCGCCTCTGTCATCCCGGGCGCCGACCCGGGATCCACAAACCACATCCACCGCCGTATTCCCATACCGCCGCGACCGCACCGGCTCCATTCCCTCCGGCAGCTCCGCCAAATACCCGTCCGCCTTCGCATCCCGCTCAATGAACACCAAAGCTTCCTCACATAGTATACCGCTATCACTCAGCAAACCGAGGATTTCCGAATAATATTCGCACAGTGCGTACGGAGCGTCAACAAAAACCATTTCCACACCTCCGCCCATTTCCGCGATCCGGGCAATAGCGGCTTTCCAGCCCGTGCCAAGAAGCACAGCGCTATTCGGAGGAGCTCCCACGTGGTCCAAATTCCGCCGGACCAAGTCAAGCGACTCTTTCGAATTATCGCAAAAATAAACAAGCGAAGCCCCGCGCGAAAGCGCCTCGATCCCCAGCGAGCCCGTCCCCGCAAACAAGTCCAAACAAACCGCATCCTCTATCAGGGGCTGCGCAATATTGAACACAGCCTCCTTCACCCGGTCCGTAGTAGGCCGCACCCGATCATCCCTCGGAGCAAAAAGCTTCCGCCCCCGAAACTCCCCCGAAATCACCCGAAGCGCCATTTATCCCTCCTCCACATCGTCATCCTGCGTTACCTAATAATGTCCCGTCAAGTTTCGTGCGCAAGGCTGCATGCTCCGGCGCCTCAAGCAGCGGGTCCTGTGCAAACACGGCCTTCACATCTTCGCCGGCCTCATGCACCACTTCGATATGCCGCGCCGGATCCGCGATCTTCAGCTCCGGCAGACCGTGTTGCCGCACCCCAAACAAATCGCCCGGCCCCCGCAGCAGCAGATCCATCTCCGCGATCCGAAACCCGTCGCCGGTCGACACCAGCGCCTCCCCGCGCCGCGCCGCCAGTTCCGACCCCGAGTCCGAAATCAGCACGCAAAACGATTTCGCCGCGCCGCGTCCGACACGTCCCCTGAGCTGGTGCAGCTGCGCCAGCCCAAACCGCTCAGCATTCTCCACGATCATCAGCGCAGCATTCGGCACATTGACGCCCACCTCAACGACGGTCGTAGAGACAAGCAAGTCGATCTCCCCGGAGGCAAACCGTCCCATAGCCTCATCCTTCTCAGCAGGCTTCAAGCGCCCATGCAAAACCCCGACCCGACGGTGAGGAAAACGCGCCGCCAACTCCTCCGCCAGCCCCACAACGGTTTTCAAACGCACCCCCGCACTCTCCAAAGACGAGTCCCCCCTTCCGCCGCAAGGCGATGATGCATCATCAGCATCCCCATCGTCATTCGCCGACTTGATCGGCGAATCCACATCAGCATCAACTTCCGTTTCATCGATCATAGCCGCAACCACATAGACCTGCCGCCCCTTCGCCATCTCCTTCTCCGCAAAGTCATAGGCCGCGTCCCGCTTGTCCGCCCCGATCAACCGCGTTTCGACCGGCTGCCGCCCCGGCGGCATCTCATCCAAAGCCGAAGCATCCAAATCCCCATAGAGCAGCATCGCCAAAGTCCGCGGTATCGGCGTCGCCGTCATGACCAATACATGAATCCCCGCCGCAGCTCCGCCTGCGCCCTTCTCCTGCAATCTCAGCCTCTGCGCCACCCCGAAGCGATGCTGTTCGTCCGTGATCGCCAGCCCAAGCCGTGGCGCCCGAACGTCTTCCTCGATCAAAGCATGCGTACCGATCAGGATATCGATATCCCCGGCAGCAAGCGCCGCCTTGACAGCCGCCTTCTCCCCGGCCGGCAGTCCCGAAGCCAAATATCCGACACGGAGTCCTGTCCCTTCAAAAACGCGGGCAAACTCCGCCGCCTGCTGCGCCGCCAAGATCTCGGTAGGCGCCATATACAAGGTTTGCGCCCCGCGCCGCGAAGCAAACAGCGCCGCCGCCATAGCCACGGCAGTCTTTCCCGATCCGACATCCCCCTGCAGCAGCCGGGCCATCGGCCGGTCCGCCGCCATATCCGCAAACACTTCCGAAATCGCCCGCTCCTGCGCCCCCGTGAGCGCATAAGGCAAGAGCCCCGCAAACTCCTCGCGAACAGACAATAAAGAGACAAAAGGGGACGGTTCATGCGTCTTCCCAAGGAAGACGCATGAACCGTCCCCTTTTGTCTCCCCTTTTGCCTTCCCTCTATTGCGCAGCAAAAAAAGCCCCGCCTGCAGCAAAAAGAGCTCCTCATAGATCAGCCGGTACCGCGCGGATTTCAAAGCGTGTTCGTCCGAAGGGAAATGAATATTTGTGAGCGCGTACAAAGGCGGCGCCAGGTGCCGCGCGGTCACCACCGATCCCGGTATCACTTCCGCCTCCGCCTCCGCTGCCGGGATGGCCTGCGCCAGCAGGTTTCGCAGCATCTTCTGCGTCACGCCGGCCGTCAGCCCATAGACCGGCACAAGGCCTGGCCCCTTCACATCGGCGCCGCCTTCGATCCTCTCAAAGTCCGGATGCGACATGCTCGGTCCGTCCAAAGAGACCCTTACCGCGCCATAGAAAAGATAACGCGCGCCCTCCGCAAAAACGTTTCGCAAATAACGATGATTGAAAAACAAGACGTTCAAAACGCCGCTGCCGTCCGTGACCCACAGACGCATGGGCGGCCCCGTCCCGCCCTTTCCCCTCGCGGCAAAGGCAGGCTCATTCACCCGCGTCACGCGTGCGAAAATCAGCGCAGTCTCCCCGTCCCTCACCTCTGCGATGGACCGGATATTGCGTCTGTCTTCATATCTTACAGGATAATGCCTGAGCAAATCGGAAACGGAATTGATACCAAGAGAACTCAGCCGCTCTGCCCGTTTTGTCCCTATGCCGGGAAGCACGGCTACGGCATCTTCAGCACAAATTGTGAACATCAGACCGAGAAGCGATCAGCCAATTACTCAAAGAGCAAACAATCAGCTTACAAAGAGAAAAATCAGCATGAGCACGATGATGACCGCGACGAGCACGATTATCAAATTGATCCACTTGTACAAACTTGCATTTGGCGCAGGATTCACGGGGACGGGCGCTGCGGTTTCAGGTTCCGTATTCGCCAGAAAAGGCTCCCAATCCGGTTCCGGTGCAGGTGCAGGCGCAGACACAGGTGCAGGCGCAGACACAGGCGCAGGTGCAGACACAGGCGCAGGCGCAAATTCCGGTATCAATCCCTGTGTGAATAGGATCTTGTCCGAAACCGTGCGGACGCTTGCATCGACTTTCTGCAGGACATCCGGCCCGATGAACGTGTCGTCAAAATTTTGCGAAATAGTTTGTACGCTCGTCAATGTCAGTTTCATCATCAATCGTCAAAAGGCGCCTCGGGATCTCCTTGCACAATCGTCCTGATATTTCCGTTGACGACAGCGCCGGACTCCACAGCCAGAGATTCCGTCAGCACATCTCCTATGAAATAGGCGTCGCTGCGAAGCACCGCCATCTTTTGCGCCTTAATATCGCCTTTCAGCTTTCCGCCGAGCACGAGGCTATCTGTTTCCACATCTCCGATAATGACAGAATCCGAATCGATGACCACGCCCGTACCAGCCTTCAGATCGCCTTTGACCCGGCACTGGTACAGCCCGATTTTTTCTCCGGTCAGATTTCCGCTCACCAAGCCGCAGACCGCTATATTGCCCTCGGCCTCGACATTGCCGCGCACTTTCCCGACGACATCGATATGCCCTTCCGTGATGATATCGCCAAGTACCGTAGCCTCTTTCGAAATCAGTGATACACCCACAGGACGAGGAGTCTCCTCTTCATAGGCAGTCCCTGCGCCTTCCGGCCGATACACAGGCTGACCGAGCGGATTTGCCTCCTGGACCGCCGGTTCGGGCGCAGACCCTACCGCCGCCCCGGCTTCCGCCTCGCCGACCGTTTCACTATAATCCGACCCATCATTTTTGCCGTTTAGCAAGTCTTTTAGATTGATCACGGTCGCCAATTCCTCCATTCGATTCGTTAAAAAAACTAATTTTTCTTATTAACCATACTAAATCTATACTTTTTCGGAAATAATGTCAATGGATTCGTCCGGTTTTGCTCACCGGCAGCAAACGAAATATTACTTTGCCCCGCATCTCCTCTTTTGCGACAAGACTCAGATTCGGATCCCACGCGCCGCCGTCATCTCCCTGATTATCGCTGATCACGAAATACCGGTGGTCGGGCACTATCACATCCCCGGCGCTTTCGCTCACGGAAACGCCGTTCACCCGCTCTCCGTTGCAGTATACGCCGCCGCCGCGCATCTCAATGTGATCGCCCGGCAAGCCTGCCACGCGCTTGTATTCGGTGTTCAGCACGACGATATCCATATATTCGACCTCCCCGAAAACATATTCCGTCTTTGCGATCAGTACAAGATCACGCGCGGCCAGCGCAGGATCCATGGAAGCGCCGTCAACGATCGCCGGAGCGAAAAACTGCGCAAGCACGACGATGGCCGCCGCACAAACAATCGCCGCTGGGACGCCCCTCGGCAAAGTCCTTTTTTGCCGCCCGCCGATGCGAAGTCCGTCGGCGGAAGCCTCCGAAAAAATCTTCCCCAGTCTTTCATCTGAGAGTTCTTCTTCCAGCGCCTGGATTCGTTTTCCCTGTTCATCACTTATCTTCATCGCCGGGACAGCGCCTCGTCATCAAACACGAAAGCGGTCAACCATCTGCTTGAGATACTCTGCCTGAGCGTGGATCTCCTCGCTTGCCGCCGCGCTCTCCTCTACCGTTGCGCTGTTTTGATAAATCATCTGATTGAGCTGGTCGATCGCCGTATTGATCTCCGCGATCGACTCGCTTTGCACCGTCGTGGACGCCGCGATCTCAGCGACAGCCGCGATCCCTGCGGTAATGCTTTCGGAAATCGCCTCGAACGACTCGGCCGTCTCCAGAGCGATAGAGCTGCCGACAGTCGTCTTGCCGATCGCGTTGGCGATCATCTGTCCGCTCTCGCTCGAAGCCTGCGCGCTCTTCTGCGCAAGATTTCTCACCTCGTCCGCGACAACGGCAAAGCCCCTGCCCTGCTGACCGGCACGCGCCGCTTCGACAGCCGCATTGAGTGCGAGGATATTCGTCTGGAATGCGATGGCGTCGATGGCCTTTATCACGGCGCCGACGGACTTTCCGGCTTCTCCGATCTCTGCGATCGCCTGCCGCATTCTCGCCATTTGACCGCGCCCGCTCTCTGCGTCCTCGTGAATCTGCGCCGCCACCTTGTTGGCATTCAGCGAGCGTTCCTTGTTTTCTTCCGCCGTACTCGCGAGATCGCTGGTAGTGGCAAAAAGCTGTGCGGCTGTTGTTGACTGTTCCTGCGAGGCCGTTGCTTGGGAC
This sequence comes from Eubacteriales Family XIII. Incertae Sedis bacterium, assembly GCA_031261395.1. Lineage (GTDB taxonomy): Bacteria > Bacillota > Clostridia > Peptostreptococcales > Anaerovoracaceae > WRMW01. Next base: position 4,767 of record JAISJT010000145.1, on the reverse strand, counting down.
TGCGCCCCGGCCGAGAGCTGATTGGCGCCGTTCGCCAGCTGGTCCGAGGCCGCGCGGACCTCTTTGACCATGAGTCCGAGATTGGCAACCACTTCATTGACCGCCAGACCCAGCGTATCCTGATCCGATGCGAGAGGGACCGTCTCCGTGAGATTGCCGGCCGCGACCTGTTCAAGGACGCGCACTTTCTTGAACAAATCGCCCGTCATCTTGCCGAAGGCATAGGCGAGTTCGCCCGTTTCGCTCCCGTGCGCCGCATCCTTCGCGATCGCATCCCGCGTCGCCTTGTCCATCGTCAGGTCGCCCGTATCGCCGATGCGCTTCGCCACCTTTGCGATCCTGAGCATCGGATCGGTGACGGCAGTAGCCAGTTTCCTCGCGACAAAGATGGCGACAAACAAACCGATGACGATGATCACGAGCAGCACGGCCGTTGCATTCTGAGATTGTTTTTGGTTGATTGCCAGTATATCCGCCGCATACTTTTCGTTCATCTGATAGATGGTATCCAGCAAGACAAGGATCTCGTCACTGACGCTATCGACCTTTCGCAGATGGCTCAGTTTGTCCAAATTGCCCGAGGTATCGGCAAAAGAAAGATATGCAATCTTTGCATCTGAAAAATTCGTATAATAAAGATCGTAGAGCCTCTGCGAATAGTTTTCCTCTTCTTCCGAGGTATTGAAGGCCGTGTATTTTTTATATGCCGCCTCAAATGCGAGCTCGCTATCGCGAAGATTTTCTTTTTCGGCCGCCACGACCTCCGAATCGAGGCCGTAGTAATTGACCATGTTTTCGCAGCTGATGCGCTGCATGGCAAAACTATCGTACATCTCGGCCAGGCTCTGTACATTCACGACCACTTCCGCATACATTCGCTCATTGTTCTTTTCGAGTGAGTCCATCGAATAGATACCCACGCCGCCGACAACAGCCGTGACAACAGCCATCAGCAGCAAAGCCAGCAGCAGTTTCAGTCTGAATCCGAGTTTAGCAATTGTGGAATTACGCAAAGTGCTGTCTTCCCGGGGCTCCTCCCCACTTCTCATGACATCGCCAAAATCTTACCCGTCATTGAATTGTACCACATCAAATGTTTTTTGTGTCCCGTTCTTCGGCCATGGCCAGCATATCGCGGTCAAAGACCGCCGAAATGACCAGAGGTATTCCAAGAAGCACAAGGAAAATAAGTCCGCCGATTTGCTGCCAATGCCTGCCTGATCCCGATAATATCACAAAGATCACTATGCCGGCTGCAGCGAGAATGATCGTCAGGATGCCAGCCGTCCGGAACTTTTTGTTGCCCTGATTCGTACGGATTTCCTCACCCGCCCCGTCTTGCCCGGGGGCAACGATTTGCTCGTCTTCCGGCACCCGTTTTTCGCCGAACGCGCGAATGAGTATTGACAGCACGAGGGCAAGGGCAAAGCAAAGTATCACATACGGCGTATAGGTATTGATCCATGTCATCGGAAGTGTCAGATCGTCAAGGATCAGCCATACGATGCCCGTGATGACGCCAAAGAGAACGGCGAGTGCGCGCAGGATACGACGCCGCCGTTTTTTGCGGGCCTCACGCTGCACGATCTCTTCCTTGTCTTCCTCAGCCGTATCTTCAAGATACTCTTCCTCACGCGTCCGCTTGCGTCCTGCCGCGCGCAAGACAAGCGCGATGGCAAGTATGGCGCCGATCAGCGAAAGTATCAGACTGAGCAGGCTCCAGGCGCCCAGGGCGCGGAAATTGCCGAGCGGAACATTGCCGTTTGCGAGATCGCCAAAGATATTACCGGTCTGCGCTTTTAGCTTCGAGGTATCCTCAGTGGAAAGCCCTATGATCGATGCGCCGGTTTCTGCGGTGGCCTCCGGCGCTTCCGGCTCTGCCGGCTCCGGGACATCCACTTCTGTCTGCACCGGAGGGAGCGGCGGATCGACCGGCGGCTTCGGCGGATCGGGCGGGATCACCGGCGGATCGACCGACGGCCTCGGCGGATCGACCGGCGGCCTCGGCGGATCAGACGGCGGTGGTGACGTGTTATATGACCATTGCGCCGTGAGAGTGATGGCCATCGTCTGCTCATTCGCGGCAAGGCTCGCATAGGCCGCCGCATTCTGCACATTGGTATTGTCCGCCGTGCCATTGCCGCCTTCCGTCACGTCCCAGCGTAAAAACGTATAGCCTGCCAGCACCGGATTCTCCGCCGGAAGGAGACCGGCCTCTCTCCAGCGCACGATCTTGTCCGCGATCACTTCGGGCGTTCCGCCGTTTGTATCGTAATGAACCGTATAATGCTTCGCCGTCCACTTTGCGTAGATCGTCTTGTTCGCCATCGGCATCGTAGCCGCTCCCACCGCAGCCGTTGCGCCTGCATTCCTGTACCAGCCGCCGAAAGTATAGCCCGCACGCACGGGCGCCTTAGCGTCTGCCGGGTTGAGAGTGTAGTGATCGGCCGAACTGATCAGGGCATGGAACCTGACCTTGTCCTTTGCCGCGCCGTTTGTACCGTATGCTGCCGGATCGTTGATATCTCCCCCGTCGTTCAGGTCATAGATCAGCACAAAGGACGGATTGCTGATATCGTTTGCAGTGGTATTGGTGTCGTGTCCGTTCAGCAGGGCCTTGTTTTTCAAAACGCCGCTTTCCGCCGTAACAACAACATCAAAGCTGACGGTCCGAATGCTGCCGGCGCCTATGCCGCTGAATGTCCACGTGATCGTCTGCCCGCTTTTGACGCCCCCGTTCCGGATAGCGCCAATCGCGGCCACGGAGGTATCCACAGTGTCCGTAATTACCAGTGTACCGTACTTATCAGCCGTACCGGTGATGGTATACGTGATGACGTCGCCGGTATGGAGAGTTCCTCCGCCTGCGCTTGCCGTCTTCGCCGGATCGATGTCATGGGTGGTGGTATTCGTATCGAAATTAAAGTCATTGACAATACGCGCTTTGTTTTCCAATGTCTTTCCGGCCGCATCCCCTTTGACGACCACATCAAAGCTGACAGTCCTTTTCTCACCGGGAGCGAGACCCGAAAATGTCCACGTGATAGTCGAACCGCTCAATACCCCCGTACCATAGGAGCCGGAAAGAATACCTGCCAGAGATGTATCAACCGTATCTCTGATGGTTAAGCTACCGGACGAACCCGCAGCAGCGGCGATGGTAAAGGTGATGACATCTCCGGTACGGACCGTCGTCCCGCTTTCCGGGACAGCCGTCTTGGGTTTGTCGTAATTGATATCATAATTGTTGTAGCCGCGCACAAAGGAAGCGAGGGTCTTTGGACTGGTCGTCCAGGTACCGTTGGCCTTTAAGATATGTGCGTTATATACCGGCAAATCCGGCGGCATGACAGCAGATGCAAAAGTCACCGCCTTATTGTTGCTGAATGTTGCACCGGAAGCCACGTTTAACTGTGCCCGAAGATCCGGAGCGACCCAAATGCCGCCGCCATTTCCGCCGGCCGTGTTGCCCGCGATATCGGCAGGCCCGGTTACACTCAAGGCGCCGGCAGCCGTATCCAAATAAATACCGCCGCCGTCCGAGCTTGATGTATTCCCTGTGATCGCGCCGCGCTCGATGAGGATCGAATTGCTGGTAAAAATACCGCCGCCCAGCGTTCCGCGGTTGCCGGAAATGCTCCCGCCATTCACGGTAAGTCCATTGGCAGCAACATTATAAACCCCGCCGCCGTTTTGGGTCGCGGTGTTGGCGGAAATGAGTACATTGTCCGTGACTGTCAGTGATGCAGAAGGGCTGGCATTGGGGATGATAAAGGCTCCGCCGCCATTATTGGCAGCGGTATTACCGCTTATAACCGTGGATCCCTGTACTGACACAACAGCACCGGTGGTGTCGCCGGAATCAGATTTACCAATATAGATACCGCCGCCGTCCGTATTGGCGGTGTTGCCGGAAATCCGGATGGGGTTCGCCGTATCGGCAATTGTCATGGCCTTGGTGGTGTAGATCCCACCACCGGCGCCTGAATTGACGCCGCCAACAACGGTACCAAGCGCCTTGTTCCCGGAGATCGTGCCGCCTGTCAGATTATAAGTTGTGCCCTGGAAACGGACGCCGCCGCCAGCATTATCAGCGGTATTACCCGTGATCGACCCTCCGCTTTGGCTGAAGGTACCCGCAGCAAGAATAATACCGCCGCCATTGGCAGCCAAACCCGCCGGGACATACTGCGTCGAGGCATGGTTACCGTCGATAGAGCCACCTGACATATTGATAGAAGCAGTGGCGTTGTTCATAAAGATGCCGCCGCCCTGATAGCCAAGGTTGCCGGAGATGGTACCGTCCATCATGGTGAACGTGGCGCCTGCACCGCTCATATAAACCCCACCGCCGGATGCAGAAGTACCACCTCCGGGTGCAGGCTCACAATGATTATCAGAAATCTTACCGCCGCTCATGGCAAAGGTGCTGGCAGTATCGAGGAACACGCCGCCGCCACGATAAGAATCATTATCGGAGATCGCACCACCGGACATCGTAATCACGCCGCCGCTGCTGTAGATTCCACCGCCAACATTAATCGTGCTAATGCCATTCGCAGTGTTGCCACGAACGGATGCATTATCCGCAATGAGAAGATGTGTCGAAGTCCCTATATATATTCCGCCGCCTTGGCCGCATGAATTGTTATTAACCTTCGCGTTTTCTGAAAGGCTCATCGTACTATGAGCACCTACCAGATAAACGCCTCCACCCGCATCACCGGGAGTCCCGCTATTATTACTGATCGAGGCGTTATCTTCGAG
>JAISJT010000105.1 GCA_031261395.1 Eubacteriales Family XIII. Incertae Sedis bacterium | reverse complement strand
CGAAGCCCCTCTTCGTCCTGCAGCGGATCGCCGACTTCCCCGAAGTCCGCGAGCAGATCGTAGGCCCAAAGCAATGCGACGTAGACGGAAATCGCGGTCGTGGCCTTTCCGTGTTCGGCGTCGCTCACCGCGCGTACGCCGGCTCCGATTTTTTCCGCTGCCTCTGCGATGGTCATATTTCGGCGCAAGCGTGCAGTCCGAAGATTTCGTCCCAGTTTGATCAGCGAATCTTCCACAGCGAACGGCGGCGCTTTTGATAATTTGCTTGTCTTTGGCATCTCGCATCCTCCGCGCATAGCATAACACAACAAATATGCCTTTTCAAGCATATTAAACCATATAAAACGCCTTTCAAGGCATAATATTACGAAACGCGCGGCTGAACCCGCCGAGTGAAAAATATCAGGCGCGCCTCTCAGACTTTCTGCAAATAGCATACTGCATACAAGGGAACCGCGATGATGCTGTTTTCTTCACCGAAATTTCTGGCTGAGATCCGAATGCTTCTTAGCGGGTTATAGGTATCTAACTTCTCAAAATTTTGCACATTTTTGGCACCTAATCCCCGCCCGCATCGCACATTTTTTGTATATATCGGTACATAGGCTGTCATACCGAAAAGCCTCCTGCTTCGTCAGCAATCCAATGCGGAACTCTAATATTTCGGGGGCTTGGCTTGCCCAAGCTTGGGCTTGGGTTTGGTTTCAAGCTGTTTGCATTCGCTGCTTGGACTATGCAGTGACCGGCAGGATCACATTGATCACGGCGCTTTGGCCAGACCTCACTGCCGCGAGGCCTTCTTTCAGAGCATCCGTGAGTTTCTTAGGATCGTCCACTGTGGCGGCAAACGCACCGCCGGCTGCTTCTGCGATGAGATCATAGCGGGAAGCCGGATCAAGTCCGTTGAAAAACAGGCCGTTCTCTGCCGCGTATCCTTCAGGATACATTCCCAACGCCGCATACTTAGGCGCTGTCCAGCCGCCATTGTTGAAAACCACGGTCAGGAAAGGCGTACCGTATTTCCGCGCGACCCAGTGCACAGCCGTCGGGCAGGTAAACACATAGGAACCGTCGCCCGTGAGCGCCACCACATCACGGTCCGGGAAAGCCAACTTCGCGCCGATGGCCGCGCCGCCGTTCCAGCCCAGAGAAGAGCCGCCGCTGTCGTAGAGGGTGCCGGCCCGGTTTCTCGGAATATGGAGTTTGACCGCGGGGCAATTCGTGATTGTTTCATTCATGATGATCGTATCTTCGCTGATCACATCCCGGATACAGGCGCATAGATAGGCCGGGGTGATCGCCTCGCCGATGGCCTCTTCCTCCCGGATAGACGCTTTCAATGCATCATGCCGCGCCGCTGTTTCTGCGCGCCGCACCGATATCCTATCGTCATCGAGGCCTATCGCCGGATCGCCGAGTTTGCGATTGAGCTGCTTCAATGCCGTCTCAGCGTCTGCGCGCATGAAACGCTCGGCCGGAAAATGCCAGATCGGAATATCGTCCTTGATCGGATCGACGTCAATGAAAAACAGCCGGCACCCTTCCGGAAAGGTCACATTTTTTGGCAGCCAGGGCACATCGCAGTCGATAGCAAGGATCAGATCCCTGTCCGCCATCACCGCATTCACATCAATGCCCAGATGCAGTGGATGGTCGCTCGGAAAATTCATGCCGGACTGCGGCGTTTCGACGACAGGGATCGCCAGGTTTTCGCAAAACTTTACGAGTTCAGAGACCCCATCCTTGTTCCGTCCGATATAGGAGGTGACCACAAGCGGCCTTTCCGCCTTGCTCAGCGCATCCGCCAAAAATTCCAGCGAGGCCTCATCCAGAGCCGAAGGCTCGACCTTTCCAAACCCCAACGGCAAATCACCCAAGTCGCGGCCGTCTTCGGCGAGCATCTCCTTAGGCGCCATCAAGTACACCGGCGCCTGCACATCGCTTTTGGCAAGCTGCAGAGCGCGATAGATACTTTGCTGGACAGTCTGTCCTGACCTGAGTTCCAAAATATGCTTGACATAACCGCGCACTATGCCGGCCTGATCGCTTGCATTCTGAATATACTGGATCATATTGTCGCGGCTGCCCGGCAGTTCGCCCTCCGTAGAGTAAGGCGACAGCCCCGCCATGACGAGCGCCGGTATCCTTGCCCGGAAAGCGTTGGCGATCGCGCCGCCGATATTTTGCGTACCGACATCCACGTGAACGAATACGGCCTGCGGATTTCCCGTCACCTGCGCATAGCCCTGTGCCGCGCTCATAGCGACGGTTTCGTGCGGGCAAATGATGATCTCGGGGATCTCGCGCCCCTCAGCAGAAAACTTTGCCCAGCTCTCGATCAGAGACGGATAGTCCGTGCCGGAGTTCAGGAAGATATGCGTGATCCCCCCCTTGACAAGAGCCTCCGTCAAGGCATCCGACGCGGTATAGTTGTTTTGTACTTTATCCGTCATATATCCTCCCATATTAAAATCACTATACTTACTTAAACAAATCTTCCATTGTCACAACAGACTGCAATGTGTCTGCATACATACCGCGTGCGACGCCATAAGTGGTAATCATCGTCAGATGCAGAGCGCTTTTGGTTTTTGTTTCCGCGCGAAAAACCTCCCGTTTTCCGCGAAGATCTTCGTCGTCGTCGCCTGTGATTGAATATTCGCCATTTGCGTATTTCGCTTCGCACAAATTGATCACGCCGTCCTCTCGTTCAATAACAAGATCAATTTGTGCACCGGGACGGCCTTTGCTTCGCCAGGCGTACTGCTTGCTAAGTACTCCGCTGATCCCCAGCTTACTTTTTATCTCATCAATATGCGCGAGGGCAACCTGTTCAAATGCATATCCGGTCCATGCTCCGTGTTCGCCCTTTCCGATCAAATTTGTCCATAGATTTTTATCAGATGCGTAGGAATCCTGTATAAACTTCAAATAGAAAAGTGAAAAAAAATCAATAAGCTGATATAGCGCATCTTTCTTTTTGTTTCCATAATTGCGGTACTTGCGAATGAAACCACTTTGTTCAAGCTCAGTCAAAATTCGAGTAAACCCGCCGCCATCTGTAAGCCCTGATTGCGCAAGAATCTCGCCCCTGCTTAGTCCCTTCGTCTTTGTGGCCAGTGCACTGATGATCGCAATGTGCCCATCTGCATTTTTAAACAATGAATGATAGAGATTGTTTAATTCATCGTTTAGTACAGCGTTTTCCCGAAAGCAAAGCCTGTCAACATTTTGAGCAAGGCTATTCGATTTTTTCATCAGACTCAGGTAATACGGGATACCTCCGAAGATCATATAACTCTCTATCATCTGATAACGGCTATACACGATGCCTTCCTCATGGTAATAGGCCTCACACTCGCCCAGCGTAAAAGGTCTTAGATACATCTTCCCTGTCAATCTGTTGTGCAAACCACCCTTGTTTCCAATCAGTTTTTGCACGATCCATGATGTGGCCGAACCGCAGACGATGAGAAAAATATCAGTCCTGGATGCGCCCCAACCATTCCAGAAATGCTCGAGGGCAGAAAGAAACCCGGACTTAGGCGTTTCCATCCATGGGAGTTCATCAAGAAAAATCACTTTGCGTTCCCTGCCGGGAGCCTTTTCAATAATCCCGCGCAGCCGGTCAAAAGCTTCATACCAGTCTTTTGCAGTCTCCGGGTCGGGATCTCCATATCGCTTCAGCGACTTGTTCCACTCCGTGATTTGGGCATCTATACCTTCGTTTGCCACGCCGGTATGGTAAAAAAATAGCCGATTGCCGAAGTGTTCACGAATCAGGTAAGTTTTACCCACTCTGCGCCTGCCGAAAACAACCAAAAACTCTGGATGTTTTGAGTTGTAATATCCCTCGAGTTCCGATATTTCTTCTCCGCGCCCCAATATCAACACAGCAATCTCCTTTTGGTTCATATTTGGCGGAATGTAGGTAAAAATATATAGATTCCGCCAAATATAATATATTTAAAATCAACAAATATACACTCAAATTCCTGCAATATCAATGATAATACCATGTCAATTCAAAATAGTCAAATTTATTATTGGCTGAATGTTGCGTTTCAGACCTTTACCTTCAGCAAACGGTCTAACAGCATCGTTGCATTTCCCATCATGATCCCGATCTCGTCCGTTGAAGCGTCGTCCACGTGGATCCCCGCGGTACATGCTACATTCACGCCATGATGCTCGCACAAAGCTTTCGCAAACAATTCCGCAGGCAGCGCTTCTTTGTGGCCCTCACCTGCGAGCGTTCGGCAGACCGGCTGCCCTGTGGCGAAATCGGCCAGACATACAGCGCCGATATGCGGCCGTGTGCCTCCTGTGACAATGCACAAAAGATCGTCGCCCACGCGCGTCAGCTCTGCATGAATGGTGTATGGAGCGTCGCCTTCGCTCAGACGGATCAATCGGAAGACCCCCAGTGTTTTGCGCCGGCCGCCGGGATGCCGAGCTTGTCCATGATGCGGTAGACGGATTGGGTCACGACCTCATCCAAGGTGTTCGGGTTCATATAAAACGCCGGTATGGGCGGCATGATGATCGCACCGGCATCGGTGGCCTTGAGCATGTTTTCGATGTGAATGCGGGACAGCGGCGTCTCGCGGACCGCGAGGATGAGAGGCCTGCGCTCCTTCAGACAGACGTCGGCCGCACGCATGAGCAAGTCCTCCGAAAATCCGCCTGCGATCCCTGCGAGCGTTTTCATGCTGCACGGACAGATGGCCATCGCGTCGACCGGAAAGGAGCCGCTCGACAAGGCCGCTGCCATGTCGTCCGGTTCGTAACAATAGGAAGCAAGGGCTTTCACGGTCTCAAGACGATGTGAGGTTTCCCTTTCGATGGTGTACTCCCCCCACCTGCTGATGATGAGATGGGTTTCCGCACCTTCGCGCGCGAGTTCCTCCAACAGTCGAATGCCATAAACGGCGCCGGAAGCGCCGCTTATGCCGATTGCTATTTTCTTTTTCTTTAATAATTCGGCAGCCATTTTGCCGGATCCAAATCGAGGAATGGCGCCCGCACATACTTTGGCTTGAGATTGTATGGGACAGTCGCATCGTAGATCGTCTTGCAAGTGATGCCCGTATCGCGGATCATCGGGTTGTACTCAGTACGCTCCGACGGATCGAGCGGATGGCAGCGCACGCCGGGGATAAAGATCGTGTCGATATCGCCCTGATATCGCGTCTGCATCGCCCACAGCACATCATCCGTGTCAAAGATATCGACGTCATCATCGATGAGGATGACCGTCTTCAGTTCGGCAAACGCCGAGAAGGCAAGCAACGCCGCCTGGCGCTGACGCCCCTCATCGCTCGGCTGAGATTTCTTGATCTGCAGGATGGCCAGATATTTGCCGCCGCCCGAGGGATGGGCGTAGCAGTTGACCAACCGTCCGGGCATCGCCTTTTCGACCATCATGAGGATCGAAGCCTCGGTCGGAATACCGGCCATGCTTCGGTGCTCTTCGGAAGGTCCTATACAGGTCTGCATGATCGGGTTTTTCCGCGTCGTGACAGCCTTCACTTTGAGGACCGGGGTGTTCGGATAGGCCGGACCGACATAGCCCGGAAATTCCGGCATCGCATTGCCGTTTTCGGTCACGCGGTCTTCTCTGACATAATAATTGGGAATGAGCTCCCCTTCGATGACGTACTCCGCATTCGCGATGCACTCTGCATTGACCGTCTTGCACTTTGCCATCTTCACCGCTTCGCCGCGGATAGCGCCGGCGATACCAAGTTCGTCGTAGCCGATAGGCGTCGTCGGAGGCTCAAAACCCGCCGCAATCTCAATCGCCGGATCCACACCGATGCTGATGGAAATCGGCAGCGGCTTGCCAAGGCGCTCGGCCTTTTCGCGCATCGCGCCGATATGGCGCGCGCCGGGGGTGAAGAACATGGCGATCTCGTCTTCCGTATGGATACAAAGGCGATGGATCGTGATGTCTTTTTCGCCCGTCTCCACATCCTGCGCATAGGCCATGCCCATCGTGATGTAGGAACCGCCGTCAATCGGCGTATTGGTCGAAGCCGGGATGATCTTGCGGATATCAAATCCGGGATCGGTCGCAAGGTAGACTTCCTCCTGACAGGGTGGCGTAGCCTCCTCCGTCAGAACAGGGTCGATCGGCCGCTGCACGCAATCCGCCAGCAGAAAGCCCAGACGATCTTTGTCATAGTCAAGCAGATGTCCGACGCGCTCACGCGAAGCCAACAGACCGATGACGATAGGCCGGCCCGGAAAACCCTTCACATTGTTGTACTGGAGCGCAGGGCCGATCTTCGTTGGCCGCACCACCGTACCGCCTGCGCCGATGTATTTGTATACAGAAGAGACCTCACCCCAGGGATCAACCTCCACGTCCGTTTCGGCCCACTGACCGGGGATCGTCTTCAGATATTCAATCGCACTCCTCAGATCCGTAATCTTGTTAGCCATTTAATGCTCCTTTCTTTGCTTTTTCTTTTTCCGTTCTCTTTTCAATGAAGTGATTGTTGATCGGCCTGTAGATTTCATGAACCCAAAGCGGTATCGTACAAACCGCCGTGAGGCTCAGCCATTCCTGCAGGGAAAGCGATGCTGTCTCGAAAACCCCGACAAAGAAGGGAACTTCCGTGACCATGATCTGCAAGCCGAAACCGATGATAAAGGCAAATATCATCATCTTGTTTTGCAGATGATTGACGGAAAAGACCGACTTGTGCAGCTTCCGGAATCCCAGCGCGTTGAACAACTGCGAGATGCCCAGCGTCGTAAAGGCAAAGGTTTGTGCCCTTGCGTAGGTCTCCGCATGGAGCGCCGGATCGAGCAGGGCATCGATGTTCGCAATCGTGACAGGCTCCCCGGCTCCCGTCAAAATGGATATCGGCACATAGAGATAGGCCGCGAGGGTGAGGCCGCCTATGATGATCCCAAACAATACCGTGATCACCATGCCGCCGTTCGAGAAAAGACCAGCCTTGGCGTCTCGCGGCGGGAATTTCATGATATTGTCTTCCGGCGGGTCTACGCCAAGCGCAAGCGCCGGGAAGGAATCGGTGATGAGATTGATCCAAAGGATATGAATCGCCTTGAGCGGCGAAAGCAGGCCGATACAGATCGCGAAAAACATCGTGAATATCTCGCCCAGATTCGAAGAAAGCAGGAACAGGACCGATTCGCGGATGTTGTTGTAGATGTTGCGTCCTTCCCGGACAGCAAGGCGTATCGTCGCAAAATTGTCATCCGTGAGGATCATGTCCGCCGCGCTCTTCGAGACGTCCGTACCCGTGATACCCATAGCCACGCCGATGTCCGCCGCTTTCAGCGAGGGAGCGTCGTTGACGCCGTCACCGGTCATCGAGACGATTTGACCGTGAGACTGGAACGCCTTGACGATCATCACCTTGTGCTGCGGAGACACTCTGGCAAAGACCCTGAGATTCGGGACCGCCGCATTGAGTTGTTCCTGCGTCATGAGAGCCAGAGCGTCGCCGGAAATGCACTGCTCCGGCGAATCCGCAATGCCAATTTCCTTGGCAATGGCAAAGGCTGTATCCCGGTGGTCACCCGTGATCATGACCGTCGTGATCGACGCTCCGTTGAATTCAACGACGGCGCCGGGAGCCTCGGGTCTTGGAGGATCGATCATGCCGACAAGACCGACAAAGGTCAGGTCTTCTTCGCTTGCAGTTTCATCGCCCGTCTTCATCGCAAGCGCAAGGACACGGAGTGCATTTGCCGCCATTTCTGACGACGCATCCAGGATCTGCGCCTTCTCGTCCTCTGAAATCGGTTTGCCGTCCTCCCGCACGCAGTGTGGCAGCAGCTTGTCGACTGCCCCTTTGGTAAAGGAGATGACACCTCCGTCGTCAAGGCGGTGTACCGTCGTCATCATCTTTCGCTCTGAATCGAAAGCCAATTCGTTGACGCGCGGCATCCCCTTCTCAAGCTCGTGTTTCGTGACATCTTTGGACAGTCCCAGATCAACGAGGGCAAGTTCCGTAGGATCGCCTATTCGCAGGCCGTCTGCCGTCACCTCCGCATCCGTGCAAAGGATGAAGCCGTCATAGAGCAGCTTTTCTTCCAAATACACAGCCTGTGAAGCGGGCTTTAGCGCACCGTTTGAATAGACCATCGTGACGGTCATCTTGTTTTGTGTCAGTGTTCCCGTCTTGTCCGAACAGACTATGCTGACCGAGCCGAGCGTTTCTACCGCCGGCAATTTCCTCACGATCGTATTGACGCGCACCATGCGCTGCACGCCAAGCGCCAGCACGATAGTAACGATTGCTGGCAGCCCTTCCGGGATTGCCGCCACAGCCAGACTGATGGCCGTAAGCAGCATTTCCATCGGATCGCGATGCTGTATCATAGCGACCACAAAGAGTGCCGCACAGATAAGGAGACAAAGAACGCCGAGTACCTTTCCGAGTCCCGCCAATTTTTGCTGAAGGGGGGTAGGCTTTTCCTTCTCCTCCGTGATCATTTTGGCGATCTTGCCCATCTCGGTCTGCATCCCCGTACCGACCACAAGGCCAAGGCCTCTGCCGTAGGATACACCGGTGGAGAGATAGCCCATATTGATGCGGTCGCCAATGCCAAGTTCGCCTTCGGCAACAAAACGCGCATCTTTCTCGACCGGAACCGATTCGCCGGTCAGAGCGGATTCTTCTATTTTTAGGTTGACGGTTTGAATGAGCCGGACGTCCGCCGGAACAATGCGCCCGGCTTCCAGCACGACGATGTCACCGGGAACCAGCTCGCTGGCGGGTATTTCGCCGAGTTTGTTGTCCCTGCGCACCATGGCAAACGGACTCGAGAGCTTTTTCAGCGCTTCGAGGGATTTCTCCGCTTTGCTTTCCTGCACCATGCCAACGATGGCATTGATCAGGATGATGGCAACGATGACGACGGCATCCGTATACTCCTTGAGAAACGCCGACACCACGGTCGCCGCAAGGAGAATGAAGATCATCGGATCATTCAGTTGCGAAAAGAAGCGGGCAATACCGCTTCGTTTTTTTTCTTCGGCAAACGCATTGGGTCCGTAAGTCTCCAACCGCGATGCCGCCTCCGCTGCGGAAAGCCCGTCATCACTCGTTTCCAACTTTGCGAGAGATTCTTCTATGGACAATTCCTCGTAGCAGGTCTCACCTGCTGATTGTATTTCTTCTGTCATTTATCTAAAGCGGCGCTGAAAGCGCCGCTTATGCCCATTACTATTTTCTTTAATAATTCGGAAGCCATTTTGCCGGATCCAAATCGAGGAACGGCGCGCGTACATATTTCGGCTTGAGGTTGTACGGCACGGTCGCATCGTAAATCGTCTTGCAGGTGATGCCCGTATCGCGGATGTTCGGATTGTATTCCATACGCTCCGACGGATCGAGCGGATGGCAGCGAACGCCAGGGATGAAGATCGTATCGATATCTCCCTGATAGCGTGTCTGCATCGCCCACAGCACATCGTCCGTGTCAAAGATGTCAACGTCGTCATCAATGAGGATGACCGTCTTCAATTCGGCAAAGGCAGAGAACGCCAGCAGAGCCGCCTGGCGTTGACGTCCTTCATCACTCGGCTGTGACTTCTTGATCTGCAGGATGGCAAGATATTTGCCGCCGCCCGAAGGATGCGCATAGCAGTTGACCAGGCGTCCGGGCATCGCTTTTTCGACCATCATGAGGATCGAAGCTTCGGTCGGAATACCGGCCATGCTGCGGTGCTCTTCGGACGGGCCGATGCAGGTCTGCATGATCGGGTTTTTCCGCGTTGTGACAGCCTTTACCTTGAGGACAGGCGTCTTCGGATAGGCCGGACCGACATAACCCGGGAACTCCGGCATCGCATTGCCGTTGCCGGTCGGACGGTCTTCATTGACATAATAATCCGGGATCAGTTCACCCTCGATGACGTACTCCGCATTTGCGATGCACTCTGCATTGACCGTCTTGCACTTCGCCATCTTCACGGCCTCGCCGCGAATCGCGCCGGCAATGCCGAGCTCGTCGTAGCCGATCGGCGTTGTCGGAGGCTCGAAGCCCGCCGCTATTTCAATCGCAGGATCCACACCGATGCTGATGGAAATCGGCAGCGGCTTGCCGAGACGCTCGGCTTTCTCGCGCATCGCGCCGATATGGCGTGCGCCCGGTGTAAAGAACATGGCGATCTCATCTTCCGTATGGATGCAAAGGCGATGGATCGTGATGTCTTTTTCACCTGTCTCCACATCCTGCGCATAGGCCATGCCCATCGTGATGTAGGAGCCGCCGTCGATCGGCGTATTGGTCGA
>JAISJT010000081.1 GCA_031261395.1 Eubacteriales Family XIII. Incertae Sedis bacterium | reverse complement strand
TCCGTCGCGGCATCGATGGCTTCCTCAAAATTCTTCCCGTGGCGCAGGGCGAGGAAGGTCGCGATCGCCGTCGCTTCCGGCGCGGTCCAGCCTTCGCCGATGGACTCGACCGCTTTGCGGCCCTGCTGTTTGCCCTTGGCCAGCGATTCGGCTTTGCGAATCAAATCGGCCGTCACGGTGTCGTCAAAATCACTTTCATCGAGGCAGGCAAGCGCATCCGAGATCGCCTCGGAAAGAGGCGCGCCTTGTGCAAGGCAGGCGATCAGCACCGCCATATAGCCGGCGCTCATGATGGCTTCGGTATGCCCGTGTGTGATGGCGGCGCTTTCGCAGGCGATGCGGAAGGCCATGTCCGGATCGTGCGCGAAGTATAGACCGATCGGGGCGACGCGCGCGACGCAGCCCGGACGATTCAAATCGTTGATGCGCGTGGCGACGGTGCCATAACTATTTTTGATCGACGAGGCAAGCGCGTTGAGGCTCGTGACCCCCTCGCCGCGGCGCGCAAACAGATCGTCGCGCTGCATGACCTCGCCGTCGAGGATGAAGCCGTAGTCTTTGTCCGCAAGACCGCCGGTCTGCGTGTAGTACCATTTTTGATACGAATAGAAAAGGCAGGGGATATAGGCATATACCCCTTTGCGCTTGACGCGCGTGTCTGCCCAAATCATTCCATCGACCGTGAAAATGGAAAGCTGGGTGTTGTCCGTGATCAGGTCTTTCCCGCCTTCACGAACGTGGTAACCTTTCGCGTCGCCCGTCGCGCCGCCGAGGAGGCATCCTCTGAAATGATCTTTGTTGATAAGCATGGCGAATGTACTCTACTCCACTGTCACAGATTTTGCAAGATTACGCGGCTGGTCGATCTCACGGCCTCTCAGCCGGGCAACATGATACGCAAATAGCTGGAAAAAAACGATGGCGACGACCGGCGCGATCTCGTCCGAACAGTCCGGAATGAACGCGGCATCATCCGCCGCTTCCGACAACCGGGGATCGGACACCTTGCAGAGCGCCACCACCTGCGCCTGCCGCGCCTTCATCTCTTTTACATTGGAAAGCATCTTGTCGTACAGTTTCGTCTGGGTCGCGAGCGCGAAGAAAAACACATCCTTGGTGATCAAGGCGATGGTGCCGTGCTTGAGCTCTCCCGCCGCGATCGCAAACGAATTGATATAGGTGATCTCCTTGAGCTTGAGGCTTGCTTCTTCCGCCGTGGCGACATCCATGCCCCTGCCGGCAAAGAAGATCTTTTCTTTTTTGTAATGCTGTTTTGCCAACTCCACGATCTTGTCCTGCCCGTCGAGCACTTCCTGGATCAAAGCCGGCGTGCCCCGCAGCCCTTCGATCAGCACGGCCGCTTCGTCCTTCGTCGTCGTTTTGCACATCAGGCCCATATAGAGCGCGATGAGATAAAGACTGACCAGCTGGGTCGTATAAGCCTTGGTCGACGCCACCGCGATCTCGGGCCCGGCCCACGTATAGAAGACATGGTCCGACGCGCGCGCAATGGACGAGCCGACCACATTGACAACGGACAAGACGCGGGCGCCGCGCCGCTTGGCGTCCCGAAGGGCCTCGAGCGTGTCGGTCGTTTCTCCGGACTGGCTGATGCAGATGACCAAGGTTTGATCCGTGATCAGCGGCTCGCGATACCGGAATTCCGAGGACCGGTCGACTTCCACGGGGATCTTCGCATAGCGTTCGATCATCGTCTTTCCGAGCAGCCCGGCATGATAGGCCGTGCCGCAGGCAACGATATAGATGCGGTCGGTCTGGCCGAGTTCCTCTTTGGTGAGGCCCAGATCGTCGAGCAGGATCCGTCCGTCTTTGCTGAGCCGCCGGGCAAGGGTTTCCCGGATCGCCGCCGGCTGCTCATAAATTTCTTTTTGCATAAAATGATCATAGCCGACTTTTTCGGCTGCCGCGATATCCCAGTCGATATGCGTGCGTGTGCGTTTCATGCGCGTGCCGTCCTCGTCATAGAGCTCGACGCCTTGTTTGGTGACAATGGCAAGCTCGCCGTCCTCTACGATATAGACGTCCCTCGTGTAAGGAAGGAGCGCCGGAATGTCCGAGGCGATCAGCCCGCCTTCTTCGCAGTGCGCCGCGATCAGCGGGGCGGCGTTTCGGCGGATCGCGACGATGCGGTCCGGATCGTCCGCACAAACAACGGCCAGCGCATAGGAGCCGTGCAGCCGGTCCGCCGCCTTGCGCACGGCAAGGACAAGGTCGTCTTCGAAATACAGGCGGATGAGATGCGCGATCACTTCCGAGTCAGTCTCGCTGACAAATTCTACGCCATGGTCGCGAATCAGTTCAGCCTTGATATCCATATAATTTTCAATAATACCATTGTGTACGATCGCGATGCGTCCGTCCGCGCTCACGTGCGGGTGCGCATTTTCGCGTGTCGGTGCGCCATGTGTCGCCCAGCGTGTATGGCCGATACCGACCGGCCCGTCGAAATCCGGATCCGTGATACGGGCCTCAAGGGCCTTCAGTTTGCCGGATTCTTTGCGTACGGTAAGGCGGCCGCGCTTGACGATCGCGATCCCCGAAGAATCATATCCTCTGTATTCGAGCGAGCGAAGACCGCTCACGATCATAGCCTTTGCGCTGCCTTCTCCCGCATACCCAACGATCCCGCACATACTGTCTCCTCTGTCATTCCGGCCGCCGAGCCGGAATCCATCTACTTCAACCTATCCTCAATCAACCGCACCAGCCGGTCCGCGATGTGCCCAAGGAACTTGCCGTCCGCCCCTTCGAGCATCACGCGCACGAGAGGCTCCGTGCCGGACGGACGGATCAGTATCCTGCCGCTTCCATCCATATCCGCCTCCGCTTCGGCGATCGCCTTTGTGATTTTTTCGTCTTTGTCATAGCTGAATTTGTTTTCGTTTTTGACCTTTGCATTCTTCAATACTTGCGGGTAGATCGTGACCTCGCCCGCCAAATCGGATGCTTTGCGCCCGCTTCGTTTCACGGCCTCGAGAAATTTCAGGCCGGCAAAGAGACCATCGCCGGTCGTGTTTTCGTCAAGAAAGATCAGATGGCCGGACTGCTCGCCGCCAAAGACGGAGCCGGTCTTTTGCATGAGTTCGAGGACGTAGCGATCGCCAACGTCTGCTCTCTGCAATATTATTCCCGCACGAGTCAGGGCCTCCTCAAAACCGAGATTGCTCATCACGGTGGCAGTCAGCAAATTGCCGGATAGGTTGCCTTCCTCCTTCATGGCCGCCGCACAGACATACATGAGTTTGTCGCCGTCGAGGAGGGCGCCGGTCTCATCGGCACAGATCAGACGGTCCGCATCCCCGTCGAAAGCAAGACCAAGATCAGCCCCTTCCCTGATGACGCGCCGCTGCATGGACTCGGGATGTGTCGAGCCGCGGGAGTCATTGATGTTGGTGCCGTCCGGCTTGGCGCCCATAAAAACAGCGTTCAGCCCGATACAGGAAAACACTTGTCTGGCGATCTTGTATGCCGCGCCGTTTGCACAGTCAACGACGATCTTGAAGCCTGACAAATCTTCTTTTGGAAGGCGGCACAAAAAATTCGTGTACTCCCTGCTCGCGTCCTTCTCCTGCTCGCGCGTGCGGCCAATCAGCGCACCCGTGATGTGATTGTTGACGTCGCGGTCTTTTTTGATGATGTCCTCGATCTCATCCTCCAGCGCATCCGCAAGTTTGAAGCCTTCGGAGCTGAAGAGTTTGATGCCGTTGTATTCAAAGGTATTGTGAGACGCCGAGATGACAACGCCTGCGGTAGCGCCCATCGTCCGCGTCAGGTAGGCGACGCCGGGGGTAGGAATCACGCCAAGTCTGGCCACGTCGCAGCCCATGGAGAGAAGACCCGCGCCGATCGCATCTTCGAGCATGTCGCCGCTGGCCCGGGTATCTTTGCCGATCATCACGAGGGGGCGGTGCCCCTTCACCTGTTTGCCGAGCACATAGCCCGCCGCGATGCCGAGACTGTAAGCGAGTTCTCCCGTGAGTTCCTTGTTGGCAATGCCGCGCACCCCGTCGGTGCCGAAAAGTCTGCCCATGCTAATTTTGCACTCCGTTTGTCTGTCCTGCAGCGGGCGAATCTGTCGTTTCTTTGACAACGCGGTTCGTGACGCCGGGTCCGTTTTGATTGAAGGTGACGCGGACTTTCACCGGATCAACAGTGATTTTCTTTACATCCAAATTGCATTCGAAAATCAAATCCATTTCCACCTGTTCGGCCGCCAGCGCGACTTCTGTGGCATCCACTGAGAGATGAATCGTTTTTGTGGATACATCTCTGAGTATTTCGGCTGTCGCGAAAACGGTCACCGTGATCACGCCGGTATTGACATGACCGTTCAGTCTGTCGGGCAGACCCACTATTTCGATCATGTCGGCCGTGAATTCCAGTTCTTTCTTTTCAATGCCCTGCACTTCGATCTTGACCGCAAGGCCTTCTGAATCGTCTGCCATTTCCACGCCGGACGGCAGATAGGGATCCACGGGGATCTCCGTCGTATCGACGATCTGCCGCAGATTGACGGCCCTGCCGCGGAGCTCCGTGATATCCTTGATCGCGTCCTTGATGCCCCGGATCGTGATCGTGGAAGGAACATATTTGTAAGTGACTTCTACGGTCTCAGGCGTCTCGCCCGTGATGTCGATGCGCAGCGGAATGGTTTTTGTCGAACACAGCGTAGCCGTGACTTCGACCTGATCCTGCGAGAGCGATGCGCTGTAGACGATCTCATCATCCCGGTTGATCGGTACCGCATCGAGCTGGATCGTCAGCGACTCTTCCGACAACATGCCTTCAGGCATCTCGACGCGAATATAGGCGACGCTGTCTACGGTTGCAGCAGTACCGGAAACTTCCATTTCGGCCGGAGCGATCGTAATGAATCCTGGCTCTTCGTTCTTGGCAAACTCATCTGCGAAGACGAGCCTGACCGGTTTTGTCACAGTGATACGGTCGACGACTGTCACGGGGATCGTTTCCGGACGGATATGCAAAATTTCGACATCTGCCGTCGTGAACACCTTGACCACAACATTGTTTTCACCCTTGGGGTATCCGGTCATATCGGCCGTAGCACGAAAATCGGCTGTCGTGAGTTTGGTCACGTCGGATCGCGCTCCTGCGACTTCGACATCGACTGTATAGGTGCTTGAATCAGCTATCGTGAGTCCCTTGTCGTAAAGCGCCTCAAGGTTCGTGAGCTCAACGGGGATGGACGTGATCGTTTGTGTCGATTGCGGGTTGACAGCCAAAATCACATAGCCCCAAATCACAATGGCGGCAACTATTGAAATCAGCAGATTGACCTTATTGTTTTTGAGCATCCCCGTTTCCCTTCTCAAACGCACGGAGGATGCCGTGGCGGACCGGCTCTTTCTCGCTCAGATAGATGTCAAGCAGCAGCTTTTCGAGCGCTTTCACATCGAGGAAGCGCGTCAGTTTGCCGTCGTGAGCCGTCGAAATCACGCCCGTCTCTTCCGATACCATGATCGCGTACGCATCGGATACTTCCGTCACGCCGATCCCCGCACGATGCCGCATACCCAGTTCGAGCGGCAGGTCTTTGTTGCGGGTCAACGGCAGGACGCAGGCAGCGGCCCGGAGTTTTTCTCCGGAAACTATGGCCGCTCCGTCATGCAGAGGCGCCCCGTTGAAAAAAACGTTTTCAAAGATTTCCGGTGCGAGATCGCTGTTGAGGATCACGCCGGTCTCGGCAAAATCGTTCAGCGTGACATTGCGTTCAATGATGATGAGAGCTCCGACATGGTTTGTCGAGAAAAAGTCCACGGCCTTCGTAATGACGGCGGCGACATTTTTCGCCTTTTCTTTGTCCGCCGACTGAAGCTTGCCGCGGAACCAACTGCTGCGGCCAAGGTATTCGAGTGCACGCCGGAGTTCGGGCTGAAACACTATGACGAGCGCAATGATGCCAAACTGCATGAAATTGCGGAGGAGCCAGTTGAGCGCATACAGATGTACGACCCCGGCAACGATCATGACAATAATCAAGATTAGCAGACCTTTGACAAGCTGCTCTGCCCGCGTTTCGCGAATGAAACGGAGCACTTGATAAATGATGATGGCGATGATCGCTACGTCGATGAAGTCCGTAGGGCTGATCTGCGCAGCGAGGTTTTCAAAAACTTCGCGCATGTTTTTTTACTATAGCGTCGTTTCAAGGAGCCCGTATTTGCCGTCATTGCGCTTGTAAACTGCCGCAATGGAGTTGGTCTCCATATCGTGGAAGAGATAGAATGCATGTGAAACGAGTTCCATCTGAAGGATAGCCTCTTCGGGCGTCATCGGCATCAGTTCATAGGTCTTGCGGCGTACGATCTCGAACGACTCTTTGGCGGATTCCGTCGCGTCGGGGATGTCGGCAAAAAGAATCGACCTGTTGCCCTTGTGGTGGTTTGCAATCTTTTGTTTGTACTTGCTCATCTGCGAGGCGAGTTTGTCGACCACCTTGTCAAGCCCCACATACACGTCAAGTCCGACTTCCTCCGCGCGGAAAATGGCGCCGTCGGCGTTGATCGTTGCCTCGATTTTTTGGCGGTCTTTTTCCTGCGCAATCGTGATGGCTGTCTCTATATCACTTGTAAAATATTTCCCCAACTTTGTGAATTTCTTCTCAATCATGTCCTGCAAACGCTGGCTCGGATTGTAATTCTTGGCGGAGATGTTGATTTTCATGACTGGTACCTCCCTATACTGTGTCCTGACTGACGATGAAGATCAGTCTTCATGCTTCTATGATAGCATACTTGTCAACGGATTTGGGGATTGTCGGCGGATTTATAAAAAAGCTCTGTATCCGGCATATCATCCTGTGCCAAATCCTGACTTCCGTCCGAGCCTGACGCAAAGACGATGAAGTCAACCTGAGTACAGCCAGCCGCAAGTAGCGCCTCTGCACAGGAGTCTGTCGTACTTCCGGTCGTGTAGACGTCGTCGACCAGCAAGACTTCTTTGCCGCGCAAGTTTTTTGCTGCGCCGGGGGGAACGCACAGCGCGCCCGAGAGATTTTGCTTGCGCTCTCCGAGAGAGAGACTACTCATGACGCCTGTATCGCGGCTTCTTTCGAGGGCGTCTTTTTGCAAGGGGATTTTGAGCCGCTTCGCGAGACTGCTCGCGATCAGCTCAGCCTGATTGTATCCGCGCTGCTCTTTCTTTCCTTTGTACATAGGTACAGGAATGACGGCCCCCCAAGCCGGCAAAGCGCCACATTTGTCATCCCGGGCGCCGCAACCTCTGTCATCCCGGGCGCCGACCCGGGATCCATCGGCCTCTATACGCGCCGCCATAATGGCCGCCAACGCCGCCGCCGCCGAGGGGCGGTTCCGGTATTTCATATCGCGGATCACCTCTGCCGCCGGCCCGCTATACAGGGCGCAAGTGTATCCCTTGCGGAATAGATGCTCATCTATTGAGCAATCGTGGCAGAGGTTTTTTCGGTTGCCCTCCGATAGGATCTTGCCGCATTTTTCACAGAGACGCCCTGCGGCCCACCGGATCCCGGATGCGCAGTCCTCGCAGAGCGCCGCCTCCGTGCCAGGCGGCAAGGGACGGCCGCAGGCGATACAGTAAATATCGCCCGGGTAGATGAGGTCAAGAAGGCGCATTTTTGGATCCCGGGTCGGCGCCCGGGATGACAGAGGTTGTGGATCCCGGGATGACAGAGGTTGTGGATCCCGGGATGACAGAGGT
Source organism: Eubacteriales Family XIII. Incertae Sedis bacterium (assembly GCA_031261395.1). Taxonomy (GTDB): domain Bacteria; phylum Bacillota; class Clostridia; order Peptostreptococcales; family Anaerovoracaceae; genus WRMW01. The sequence goes on along the minus strand of JAISJT010000081.1, from coordinate 7,768 downwards.
TGTGGCGCCCGGGATGACAGAGGCGACTTGCAGGAAGGATGCGAGCGCCGTATAGCGGCTCGTGCCGCCTGCGTTTTCAACCATGACGCGAAGCCTTTCTTCACTGCCAACAAGCACGACGAAGTCTTTGCCGCGCGTGACAGCCGTATACAGCAAATTGCGCGTCGCGAGCATTGGCGGGACAAACATCATCGGCATGACGATACAGGGATATTCGGAGCCCTGGCTTTTGTGTACCGTGATGGCGTAGGCGAGCTCGATATTGTCAAGGCCGTCTGCGTCGTAGGTCACCAATTTTGTGCCATCGAAAGCCACAGTCAGCGTACCGGGCTCTTCGCTCACCGTCCGGACAAATCCGATGTCGCCGTTGAAGACGCCCTCGCCCTTTTCGAGCGTCAGCAGATCGACCCATGGAAGTCCGTAATCGTTTTTCATCTGCATGACCTTGTCCCCTTCCCGAAAAATACGGGAGCCATGCGAACGCTGCCTTTTGTCAGGGGAAGGAGGATTGAGTACGGCCTGCAGTTCCTGATTGAGACTATGGGTGCCGAGGCGGCGATTTTTGACCGGCGTGATGACCTGTATGTCCTGCAGGATATGGTCTTGTGCTATGCCAAGATAGACGGGCAGGCGCTTTGTACATAGTTCGAGAATGGTGCGAAGCGCCGATTCCTCATCATTCTTTTTATAGAGAAAGAAATTGCCCTCTTCATCGGTCGCAGGCATTTCGCCTCTGTTGATGCGGTGTGCATTTGTGATGATGAGACTCTCCGCAGCCTGGCGGTAGATGACGGACAGTTTGGCATAGTCGATGCGCTCAGACGCGATGATGTCGCCGAGCACATTGCCGGGGCCGACGGGCGGAAGCTGGTCCGCATCCCCGACGATCACAAGCCGCACGCCGGAGGGAAGGGCATCGAGCAGCGCTTTCATCAACAACACGTCGATCATAGACGCTTCATCGACGATCAGAGCGCCGACTTCGAGCGGGCTGAAACTGTCGCGTCCGAAATACATGCGGTCCGAATCGGGATCGGCGCTGTATTCAAGCAGGCGATGGATCGTCCTGGCTTCGTAGCCGGTCTGCTCCGTGATGCGCTTCGCGGCGCGGCCGGTCGGAGCGCAGATCGCGAGTTCGATATCGCAAAAGGCAAGTATGTCCGCCACCGCCTTGATGATCGTGGTCTTGCCCGTACCGGGACCGCCCGTGATGACGAAGACGCCGCTGAGCAGCGAATGCCCGATAGCGCGCTTTTGTTCTTCCGACAACTCGATTGCCTTCTCTGTTTCCATCGCATGGATCAAGTGGCCGATATCGGCGCGCACAGGGGATATCTCCGCCCGCGCCAACCTGTGGAGCCCGTTTGCGACAGCTTTTTCCGCGAGATAGCACGACGCCGAAAACCACGCATCCGTGCCGTCAGCCAGCCTCTCGCGCTTTGCCTGACCTTCGAGCTCCAGACCTAAGACAGCATCCTCCACCTCTTCGCCGGAGACGTCAAGAAGTTCCCGCGCGCGCTCAAGGATGATATCTTTCGGCAAGTAGGTATTGCCGTCGTAGATGGATTTTGACAGCAGGTAAACGATACCGGCGCCGATGCGCCTCGGATCGCCTTCGGTGATCCCCAGCCTTCCCGCGATCCGGTCGGCCGTGCGAAAATCGATTCCGTCCACCTCTGTGACCAAGCGATACGGATCTTCGTTCACGGTGGCCGGCGCATCGGATCCGTATGTCTTGTAGAGTTTCATCGCGGCGGCCCGCCCGATGCCCAATCTGACAAAATGCAGCACCGTGTCCGTCACATCTTTGTGTTCTCTGTAAGAAGAAATGATGTCGTTCAATTTTTTGCGCCCGATTCCCGGAATCGACAGCAGGCGATCAGGTTCGTTTTCAATAATAGAAAAAATCTCGCTTCCGAATTCGGCAACGATGACTGCCGCCGTCTTGGGTCCGACCCCCCTGATGACGCCGGATCCGAGAAAATCCGTCATGCTTTCCTCATCGGTCAGCTGTTCTTCCTCATAGTCTTTGACGGTGAATTGTTCACCAAACTTTCGGTTGACTTCAAAGCCGCCCTTCAGCAAAAGACGCGCGCCCGGCCTCGCATCCGGCATACAGCCAACCGCACGATTTTTTCCGGCTGCCGTCTTGATCTCCAAAACAGCAAACCCGTTGTCTTCGTTCCTGTAAACGACCCTCTCGACGATGCAGGAAATTTCGGTCATCGCATGGCTTTGTACAGGCGGCGCCCGTCGAGCGTCCTGATCCAATCGGAAAATCCACCGGGCACGACCGGCACGAGCGCATCCTCAAAATCATAGAGTTTTGAGTCGATCATATCGAGATAGTGCAGCGCCTCGGCCTCGGGGAAGAGCGGCTTCTTTGGGCTGCCGTACTCCGCTTCGTAGTGATGCGAGATCATCATATGCTCAAGCATGACAGCTTTTTCGTTTGACAGGCCGAGCTCGGCGGCCAGACGGTCGATCGTGCGGACGCCCATGACGAGATGCCCCAGCATCTGTCCCTCGAAGGTATACTCGCGCACCGTCCCGTTTTCGTCAGCATCCATCTCCGCCAATTTGTCGATGTCGTGAATGATGACGCCGGTCGCCAATAGATCGCTGTTGAGCACCGTATATACTTCGGAGATGCGCTCCGCAAGCATCAACATCCGCTTGACATGGTAGAGCAGTCCGCCAAATATCGCATGGTGGTTGGACTTGGCCGCCGGATAGAATAGCAGGCGGTCTTTGTTGCGGTCGAGCAGCGCCAGCGCCACCGCGCGAAAATCTGCGTCTTCGATCTTTTCGGCGCGTTCGTGGATATAGTCAAACATTGATTCGGGACTCTCCGGAGCCGTCTTCAAATAATCAGACATTTCGAGGATGTCGCCGTCTGACGAACGCCGTATCCGGCTGATGCGCACCTGCGGCGAGCCGTTCCACTCAGTGATCATACCGCGGACTTTGACTATTTCACCGACTTTGTAACGGGACAGGCCTTCTTCTTCCGCGCCGTCCACATCCCATTTCTTTCCGGAGACGTCGCCTGTTTTGTCGCCGAGCAGGATGTCGAAATACTGCTTGCCGTTGGCCCCGGTCTTGACCTCGGCCCGCTTCACGATAAAGAACTCCGTGATTTCCTCGCCGGGGATCAAATCTCTTACATAATGCTGCTTCATTCTTTTCAAAGCTCCGTTCTAACGCCTTTTGACGTACAGATAGTATACCACACACAAAGAATTATAGCAGGTAAATATTAGGAATGCAACTATAATTTTACTTTATTCGCGGCGGATGGCTTCGAGGGATGAAATGCGCGTAGCTTGGCGCGCCGGGCCTATGCCGCTGATCAGCCCTACTCCGGTAGCAAACGCGAGGGCGAAGAGGATGAGCCATGCGGGGATGATTGAAAGATTCATACCCGGCATCTGATCTGCCATGCCGGACAGGCCGAAAAAGCCGGCGATGTCGACATTGCCCTGGACGCCGAGAAAAGACAGCAATGTGGTTAGATTATTTAAAAGAAGGCTGATGAGCACGCTCACGATGCAGCCGACACCGCCGCCGAGCAACCCTATGGCGCCGGACTCTATCAGGAACATATTGCGTATGTCGCGCAGACGGCAGCCGAGGACCTTCATGATCCCGATCTCGCGCGTGCGCTCCGTGATCGCCATCGTCATCGTATTCATGATATTCAGCGCCGCGACGAAGAGCGACACTGCGGCGAGGCCGCCAAGCATGAGCTGGGTCTGGGCTACCTGGGACTGGAGCTGCTTGCGCGTCTCACTCATCGAGTAGATCTGATAGCCGATTTCCTTGAGCGCTTTCTCGACAGACTCCACATTTTTCACATCGTCAACTTTGACGTAGACCGAACTGTAGCCGCCCACATTGACGGTGCCGCTTTGGTCGCCGCCGCCGTACATGCCGGTTGAAAAACCTCCGCCGCCGCCCGAATTGCTGCCGGTCGCCCTTTTGTGATCAGCCTCCAGCAGCTTCACGTTTTCAAGACTCATGACGATACCGTTGGAAACAGTCCAGTCGTTCATGCCGCCCGAGATCATTCCTACGGGTACGATCTCGTATTCCTGATACTTGGACTCCCCGGTCTCGTCGTCAAAGCCAATATTCATGCGATAGATGAGCTTTGAATTCATTACATCAAAGAAAAATTCTTCGGGATTTTGCAGGACGCCGTTTTCGTCATACTGAGGCAGGTTCATGATCGTCGTATAATTTTCGTCGTACTGCGGATACTTCTGTGCGTCCGGAGAGTTCCAGCTTTTCTTTGGATTGTGGAAGGCAAACGGCACCTGCTCGCCGATGAGCGCAGGGATCTTGCCCTTTCCCAGATAGGCGGTGACATCCCAGCTTCCGGTGACGAGTTTGTAGCCCATCAGTTCGATTGCCGCCGGATCCATCCCGACGAGCGATGTGCCGTCGCTGATGAATTTTCCGCTTCGGTCGCTCGCGAGCTGTCCCCAGATATCCGTCGGCTGGTAGATCGGCGTCGCGGCAATCACGTGGGGGATACTGCGGAAGTTTTCAACCATCTTGTCGTCAAGGTCCGGCGTGCCGGCCTGGGCGCCAAAACTATAGACCTCTATCTTCGTCAGATCGCCCCAGCCCTGCAGCATTTCATCGGCCGCCCGGTTGACGGCGATGCCGAGCGAAATCATCACAACGATGGCGCAGACGCCAACCACGACGCCAACCACGGTGAGGACCGTGCGTCCTTTGCGCCGGCGGAGATTGTCCACCGAAAATTTGAAAAGATCAAAAGGTTTCATGACTGTATCTCCGGCTTAGAGATCGTCGTCGTCTTCATCCAGAAATTCTTCTTCGCGGGCCTTCTTCTTTTTGCGTGCGCGCCTTGTGAGAACGATCGTCACAATGACCGCTGCGGCAACGATGGCGGCGGCCCATATCCATTTGGGCGGTCCGGTCTTTTCCGCAGGCATCTCGTCGCCGGAGGTCCCGGGATCCGGCTCCATCATAGGAGCCTCCATCACATTGACGGCAAAGCCTCGTTCGATCGTCTTCTCTTCTCCGCGTGCGTTTTCATAGGTCACTACGACCATCCCGTCCACCTGACCGGGCGCTTCTGCATGAAGATTGAAGTCGCTGGATTTTTGCTCTCCGGCGGCGACATTGCCTATGTATTGCTTGCCCTCGTCGGTGGTGAGCCCGGTGCCGACGATTTCAACAGACACATTGGCCACCGTACCTTTGCCCTTGTTGACCAAAGCGATCGAAGCGTAGCCGAGACCGTCATCCATGCCGGCGGTCAGATCTGACGGAAGCTGGGCGTTGAAGATTTCAAAACGCTCAGGCTGAAGGACCGGTATCGATACCTTTGCCGTTGCATCGACAGCTATACCGGTCTTCTGGTTGATTCCGCTGATATTGATATCAACTGTGTAGGTGCCTTCTTCAATATTGGCGCCCGGCAAAAGGCGCACACTCACAGGCACCGTCTGTCCCGGACTCATCGTACCGACATAGGCGATACTGGATCCTTCGGCCAGTGTCAGTTTTTCCGGCGGCGCAAAGGAAACCGTCACGTTTTCAACGGGCACAGCGCCGTTCGTTGCAAGGATGGTGGCGCTCAGCGTGAACGCTTCTCCGGCGTAGACTGTCTGCCCGTCGGCATAGCGAGCGTCTTTGAGGACAAATCCTGTACCCTTGATCTCAACATTTTCGGAAGGCGTCTCGGGCGCAGTGTAGGGCACGCATTGGTTGAATATCAAATCTTTTGAAGTGACCTCAATGGCGCTTCCCGGATACGACAACTCAATATTGAACGAATTGCCCGTACCGGAATATATGGCGTTGTAAAAAATGACGGTGAATTTTGTCGGCTTCTTGGAATTGTACCGGTACTCGATATTTCCTTCTTCATATAACGAAAATGATGCGGTATTCAGCGCCACCTTCGGCTCTTTCTCTCCCTTGGTGTGACGCTTGTCCAAGATGTCGACCGTGACCGTGATAGCATCCCCGGTCAGGATACTGCCGGTGTTGATCTGACCGTCCGCCCTCTTGATGGTATAGTTCGTCACCTCGAAACCCTCCTCTGCCGGCGGAGCGGCAGGATCTGCGTCCTCATTGCTCGCATATGCGAAAAGGGATGGCTGTGCTGCAAAGGCCATCGATACAAGCAGGGCTGCAAGCAAGAAAGTTATGAATGATTTCATTTCTGTTCCTCCGTTATTATGTGTTCGTTCCGCTCATCGCTGATAATTTTTCCGTCGCGCAGTGTGATGATGCGGTCGCAAAGAAAAGCCAGATCCGGTTCGTGCGTCACCATGACAAAGGTGATGCCGTAGCGTGCCGCGCGGTCAAGCATCGTCTGCATGACGATCATCGTGGTCTCGCTGTCGAGGTTGCCCGTCGGCTCATCCGCAAAGATGACCTTTGGTCTGGCGACAAAGGCGCGGGCGATGGCCACGCGCTGCTGCTGGCCGCCGCTCATCTCCGATGGCTTGTGCCCGGCGCGATTTTCAATGCCCATCTCGCGAAGCTCCCGCATGGCGGCCTTGAGACGCTTTGATTTGTCTATACCGTGAAAGAAAAGAGGGAGCGCCGCATTTTCCGCCGCCGTAAGCCGGGGCAGCAAATTGTAGCTCTGAAAGATGAAGCCGAGATTTTCCTGACGAAAGACGGTCAGGCTGTCCTCGTCCATCTCGGTGATCGGCTTGCCCGCGATCGTGATGCGGCCGCGCGTTGGCTTTTCGAGCCCCGCGAGCATATTGAGCAGGGTCGATTTGCCGCTGCCGCTCTGGCCAACGATACAAACGACCTCACCTTGTTCGATCTGGAGGTCAATGCCTGCCAGCGCTGCTACCTTTTCTTTTCCTATGCGATAAACCTTGCGAAGATCCACCGCCTTTATCATGGTACTCATACATATACGATACGGGTTTTGACCAATCATTGCAAACCATTTCAGGTTGGGTTCAGGGAAGGAGTTGCAGGCTCCGCCTCTGTCATTCCCGGGCGATTGCGAAGCAATCGGTGACCCCGGGCTTGACCCGGGGGAACGTAACCCTGGGAATCCATGATGGTCATCCCGGGCGCCGCTCCGCTAATGTATTACGGTAGGTCCTGACGGAAAAAGCGTACTGCCGTCATTTTGGACAAAAAAACAGGCGTTTTTGCGTCCGATCTTTCGGCAGTACGCGTTTTGCGATTGTGCGCTTTCGCCCGTATTTATCTTTGGGGAAAAGATAGGCCCTGACGGAAACTCGTGGGGGGCACTGAGTATCTTCCGTCAGGGCTTCTAAGGGTATTAGAATAAAACTTCTTGGATTGCGGCTCAGAGGCCGCAATGACAGTCCGTTTTAATCTGCTATTTTGTGCGCTCTGATCTTGTAGGCAAAGAACGCTGCGATGTGTACGATGAAGATGATCACTACCGGCAGGGTCCATTTGTTGATCCATGTCACCGGCGTGCTCAGGTCATCTAAGATGAGCCAGACCACTATCGTCAGGACGCCCGCCGCTATCGCGAGTACCTTCAGGACATTGCCCTGCTGTTTGACTTCTTCTTCCGTATAGGAGTCAATACCCTGGTCGCGTCTGCGCTTCAGGACCGCGCCTACTATCAGGTAGATCGAGAGGACAGCCGCGATGACCGCGAAGATCAGGTCGAGCAGGCTCCATGCGCCATTCCCGAAGAAATTTCCGAGCGGTACGTTGCCGTTTGCAAGGTTGTTTAAGATATTTCCGCTCTGCGCTTCAAGCTTTCCTGCATCATCGT
>JAISJT010000043.1 GCA_031261395.1 Eubacteriales Family XIII. Incertae Sedis bacterium | reverse complement strand
AGCACGGGGTTCTTTGTCGGATATTTCAGCAGATGATAGAGATACGGATACTGACGCAGGCAGGGATCCGCCATAGCGTCGTCGATCAGTTTCTGCAGTTCTTCGGGCTTGTCCGCATAGTCGACCTGCATGGCCGAGCGCACACGGTCGGTGACCGCATAGCCGCAGCGCGCCGGATACGTGCCGGTGTACAGCCCGTACAGGAAGATGTTGAGGACGCCGCCCTCATACTGACCGTGCTTGTAAAGATCGTCGCCGTAGATCTCCCACGGCGCGATGCACTTCAGATGCGGAGGCGCCGCAGCCGCGAGCTGCAGCTGGGCATTTGCGAAATAGCAGATGCCGGCGCCGCCGACGCCGCCGTCACACCAGGGCTGGGCCGCCAGCCATTCGCAGATGTCATATCCGTCTTCGCCCTGCTCATGCACATTCATCATACCGTCGTGATAGCCCTCTGAATCGCCGAGTCCGCGGAAGTCCGCGATCGCATAGGCATAGCCGCGCTCCGCATAGAAAAACGGATAGCCCGACTCGACCGACGCTTCGAAGATCGACTTGCCAAACGGCTGCGGCGGCGACTCAAAAACCTGTGCATCCTTGCCGTACGGTGACTGTGCGAGCAATGCCGGAAACTTGCCTTCGGCATCCGGCCGGTAGACGTCAACAGCCAAGCCGACGCCGTCACGCGACGGAACCAAAAAAGTCTCTTTGATTACTTTGTATTGGGGTTGTGATACATTCGCCATAGGTAAACTCCTTTCCCAAAAGACAACTGACACCAAAGCAGATTTCTGCTTGATGTCATCATCATACTGGCAGGAAGATAAAGTAGCAAATACTAAAAATCAATGTTGCCATCGAAAAAGTTGATGACAAAAACAAGACGGCAAAAGTGTGTTATTACAGCAAAATCGGGTGCCCTACGAGGTATTCGCCGAGCGCCTTGCGAAACATCTCTACCATGGGGTTTGTGATGCGTTTGTCCCACGCAAGTCCTACGTCATGTAAGGCGTCATCCTCGGCAATCGGGATGCAGGAGAGCTCTGAAAGATCGTATACGGAAACAAATTGTTTGGTCAGGATCGTGATGCCCATGCCGATGCGCACCATCATGAGCGTCGCCAGCCGGTCGTTCGTCGTCGCATTGATGAGCGGCGTGATGCCGTGCGACAGATAGAGTCTTTGGATGATTTCGAAAAACCCCGGGTTGGCGTCGCTCGACATGAGGATGATCGTCTCGCCTGCGACGTCCGACAGGCGCAGCTTTTTCCGCGCCGCCAGCGGGTGGGACCCGGGCAGCACAAAGCAAAACGGATCCTTGTACAAATGCAGCCAATCCGTATCCTCGTGGCGGACCAGCGATTCGCGGCGGCCGAATGCGAGATCGACCTCGCTGCTCTGGATGCGGCGCGTGAGCGCGATCGAGGTATAGGAATTGAACGTGATATTGACAGCCGGATGGGTCTCGCGAAAATACCTGAGGAACGGCATGACAGGTTCCGTCATTTGTTCGGAAATAAAACCGAATTTGAGTTCGCCCGACTCGCCGCCGGTCATCGTTTCGATCTTTTGTTTGGTGCTCTGCATGATCGTCAGGATCTTGCAGGTTTCCGTGAGAAAGATCTCCCCCTGCGGCGTCAGCACGATGCCCTTGTTGGTCCTGGCGAACAGCTTGGTGCCGAGTTCCTTCTCGAGCTCAGCTATGTCGTGGCTGACCGAGGGCTGGGCGATATGCAACTGCCGCGCCGCCTCGGTGAAGCTCAAATACTGCGCCGAGGTCACAAATACGTTGAGTTTGTGGATATTCATGCGTTTTGGCTTTGGATATAGGCGTCTGCCGCAGCGAGCACTTCGTCCGCTTTTGTAACATCTTTGGCCCCTGCCTGAGCCATATCCGCTTTGCCGCCGCCGCCGCCGCCGGCCGCCTGCGCGAGTTCTTTGACCATCTTTCCTGCGTGCAGACCCTTTGTGATCAAATCGTCCGTCAGCGAACACACGATCGTCAGTTTGCCGTCCGATTTGGACACAAGGACGATGGCCAGCCCCTTTTCCGTGGCTTTCCACTCGTCGATGAGGCTGCGCATATCGTCGGCTTCAAGGTCGTCGAACACGTGTTTGACAAGCCGAATGCCGCCGATTTCCGCAGCGCCGGCCAGGAGCGCCCCCGCCGTATCCGAGGCTTTGTCCTTCTTGACCAATTCGAGCTCCCGCTTGGCCTCCTTCATATCGTCCAGCATGCCGCTGATCTTGTCCATGAGCACGTCAGGATGCGCTTTGAAGAGGTCAGAGAGTTCTGTTAGCACGTTTTCGGCACAAATCAGGGGTTTCAGCAGATTCGTGCCCGTGATTGCCTCGATGCGTCTCGTACCGGAGCCTACCGACGATTCGGATACGATCTTGAACCCGCCGATCTCACCGGAATTCGATACGTGCGTACCGCCGCAAAGTTCGCGCGAGAAATCGCCGACTTCGACCATGCGCACCGAGTCGCCGTATTTTTCATCAAATAAGGCCGCCGAGCCCTTCTCACGGGCTTCGTCCAAGGTGGTGACCGTCGTAGTGACCGGCGCAAACTCGTCGATCACGCGGTTGACGATGACTTCGACTTCGTTGAGTTTGTAGGCGTCCACACCTTCAAAATGCGTGAAATCAAAGCGCAGCGCCTCGGCGTCGACCGAGGATCCCGCCTGCCGCACATGCGGCCCGAGCACATCACGCAAGGCCTGGTGCAGCAGGTGCGTCGCCGTATGATTGCGCATCGTCCGGTGCCGCACCGCCGCATTCACGGAGGCCGTCAGCGTATCGCCGACTTTCACCTGCCCGTTTTTCAGTACCGCAGTATGAATGAACACGCCCTGCGCCTTGGCCACATGCGTGACTTCCGCAAAAAAATCACTGCCGCCCTGCCCTGTCAGAACGCCGATGTCCGATGCTTGGCCGCCGCCTTCCGCATAGAACGGCGTTTTGTCAAATACAAGCGCGACTGTTTCGCCCTCAAAAGCCTCGTCCGCCAGCGCGCCGCCCGAAACAATCGCGATTACAGAAACATTATTCTGTAAACCATCATACCCCGTGAACTCAGTCTCTGCCAGCCCCTTGTAAATCTCCTCATTCGCCTTCCAGGCCTCGCCTTCCGTGGATTTCTGGCCTTTCCGGGAGTTTTCCTGCTGGATGCGCAGCTCCGCAAGGAAGCCGTCTTCGTCGATCGCGATATCGTGCTCAGCCAGCACCTCCCGCGTCAGCTCGGGGTTCACCCCGAACGTATCATACAGTTTGAACACCTTGTCGCCCGAAAGGATCCCGTTCTTCATACCCTTGAGCTCCGCGATATGCGCGTCTAACAGTTCGAGCCCCTGATCGATCGTGATGGCAAAGCGCTCCTCCTCGAGCCGGATAAGTTTCTTGATATAATCCCGTTTTTCGGCAATCTCCTCGTATTCGTGTCCGGAAGTCTCGATGACCTTGTCCGCAAGTTCATGCAAAAACAGCCCCTTGATGCCGAGTTTCTTCCCGTTGACAGCTGCCCGCCTGAGCAAGCGCCGCAGCACATATCCACGCCCCTCGTTCGAAGGGATGATACCGTCGCCGATCATGAACACCACAGACCGGATATGGTCCGTAATAATGCGAATAGAGACGTCAGCCTGCGCCCTGCCGTCTTCGTACACGACCCCTGCGCGTTCGCAGACATCCGTCAGGATATTGCGTATCGTATCCACATCGAAGATCGAATCCGTATCCTGCATGATACAGGCCAGACGCTCCAGCCCCATCCCCGTGTCAATGTTCGGATGCGCCAGCGGTGTGTAATTGCCGGCTTCGTCCTTATTAAACTGCGTGAAAACGTGGTTCCAGAACTCGACAAAGCGGTCGCATTCGCAGCCCGGCCTGCAGTCCTCGCTGCCGCAGCCGTATTTCTCGCCGCGGTCAAAGTAGATCTCCGAACAAGGCCCGCAGGGCCCGATGCCGATCTCCCAAAAATTATCGTCTTTTCCAAGCCGTACGATGCGATCTGCGGCGAGACCAACCTCGTTCACCCAGATATCGTAAGCCTCGTCGTCCTCCTCGTAAATCGTCGCCCAGAGCCTGTCAACTGGCATTTCGAGCACTTCCGTGATGAATTCCCAGCCCCATTTCAGGCTTTCGCGCTTGAAATAGTCTCCAAACGAAAAGCTTCCGAGCATTTCAAAGAAGGTTCCGTGCCGGGACGTATGCCCAACATTGTCAAGGTCCCCGGTCCGGATGCACTTTTGGCACGTCGTCATGCGCTTGCTCGGCGGTTCCGCCTGCCCCGCAAAATACGGCTTCAGCGGCGCCATCCCCGAATTGATGAGCAGCAAACTCTTGTCCCGCTCCGGCACCAGCGAAAAACTCTTCGCCGCATAGTGCCCCTTCTCCACATAAAAATCGCGGAACATCCGCCTTAGTTCATTCAGCCCGATATTTTTCATAAAAATCTTCCCTTGTCATCCCGGCCGCCGCCATTGTCATCCGGCCAGCCGTCATTGTCATCCCGGCCGCCGCCATTGTCATCCGGCCAGCCGCCATTGTCATCCCGGCCGCCGCGCCGGGATCCAGCGCAAACATACGCAATATTGTACTGCATTCGCGTCCGCCCCGCAATTACTGCGAAAGCAGGAACGCATACTGTGCCATTCTGTGCGGGACTACTCTAAGTATGTCACGACAGTTGCACGCATTCGATAAGGCATTCGTGCTTTTTGGTTTTCTTGCTATAATTCACGCCCACCAGCAGAAGATCGCCCCGGTAGCCTTCGAGCGCTTTCGGGTATTGCTTTTCTTTGATTTGGCCGATCGCAGTCTGTGCAGATTTGTCCCACTTCAGCTCTACGATCATGGCCGGCTTGTCCGGGTGGTTTGGGCGAGGAACAAAGACGAGGTCCGCAAAGCCTTTGCCGGCCGGCTGCTCGCGCGTGATCGTATAATATTCCCTTGCCGCATAGTAGGCCAGCGAGATCGTGTAGGACAGAGCAGTCTCGGAGTTGTAAGTGAGGTGGGATGTCTCCCGATGGGCCGCTTCGATACCGGCGGCGACGACCTCTGCGTCTTCTTGCCAGGTGGCACTGAGCAACTCGTCGGATGCTTTTACCGCAGACACGACTTCGCCGTATCCGCGCTTCATCGCCGTCACGTATTCCTTTGAGATCTCCTTGTTCGGTATGAATACTTCTTCGCTGTTCAGATCATATCC
>JAISJT010000133.1 GCA_031261395.1 Eubacteriales Family XIII. Incertae Sedis bacterium | reverse complement strand
CCCGAGCCCGCCTGCAATTCCGCAATATGATCCACGACTTCATCCAGCCGCCGGTTCGTCTCCTTGATATCCTCCGCCTCCGGCACCAAATCCACATCGTGGAAGCAAAAATAGTCGATCCCGAGCTTGTCCATGAACTCAAACCCCGCCTCGACCTTCGCGTGCGCGTGTTCCATCGTCCCGACCGCCGCCGCCCCAAACCGCTTGTCCGCCGTCCCCGGCCCGAACATATCCGTCCCCGTGGCCCCCAAATTGTGCCACCACGCCATCGCAAACTTCAAATGCTCGCGCATCGGCCTGCCCAACACCACCTTGCCCGCGTCGAAATACTTGAACGCCAACGCCTCCCGGCTCTGCGCTCCCCGATATTCAATCTTCGGAAGTCCCTCAAAAATCTCAGCCATAACATTTCCTCCAGTCTATTTTTCTATAATAATTTTCGCACACAGCCAACGCGTCCGCCAACCATCAAATTGATGTGCAGGCCCGTCCGTCCAAGGCGAGCGTATCACAAAAACAAAGTACTACAACTAATAAAATTCCGCAAGCATAGCCATCCCCGCGATTATGCTGTCATTCCCGCGATTATGCTGTCATTCCCGCGGATGCGGGAATCTGTGGTATTCTTGAGTCAGGATATACGCATGCACAAGGAGGAATTCATTATGAGCATTACATTTCGCGGAACTCCTATCACGCTGGCGGGTACACCGCTCGCCGCCGGCGACAAACTGCCCGATTTCTCAGTCGTTGCAAACGACCTTTCCGTCGTAACCAAGGCGGATACGCAGGGCCTGCGGGTCTTCTTGACGGTTCCCTCGCTCGACACCCCGGTCTGCGACCTTGAAGTGCGCGCCTTCAACCAAAAAGCAGGCGAACTACCGGGCGTCAGCATCTATGTCGTCAGCATGGATCTGCCCTTCGCGCAGGCGCGCTGGTGCGGCGCCGCAGGCGTCTCGGCCGTGCAGCCTTTGTCCGATTACAGAAACCGGGACTTTGGCGCAGCAACAGGCACCTTTATCAATGAACTCGCCCTGCTGACCCGCGCCGTATTCATCGTAAAAGCAGACGATACTGTCGCCTACGCCCAATACGTCCCCGAAGTTTCCACCCCGCCGGACTACGACGAGATCTACGCCAAACTAGCCGAATTGGCCTGAGCAGTGCCGGATATATCGACAAAGAAAGCGTCCTACGGGCGAAGGTAGCGGCGTTTCCCGCGCATGGTGCCGTGATTCTGCCCCAAGACCTCGTCTTTCACAGCATTCAGGCCAAGATAAACTACGTTTTCAATAATATTTTTATGGTAAGGCAATGGCAGTTTCCCTATGCATTCGCCCATTTGTGCAAGGTCGAGAGAAAGGCTTGTTTCCAACGATTCTTTCGGTATCTCACGCAAGAGAAGTGGATTGTAGGCCCCGCTTTTTCTGTCCTGCTCAAGATCATCGACCGCATCCACAATGTAGATAAAGCGCCCCAGGTGATACCCCAGCCGCCGCAGCGTTTCGGACGTTTCAGGGTCGTAATGCCCTGCGCCGTAAAGTCCCGGAACAGATGAGAAGTCAATCAATGCGGATATAAAGCGCCCTGTCGGATCGGCCGCGCGGTCGAGTTCCGGCGTCTTTGCCGCTTCGAGTCCCGCCTGTTCGGCAAGGCAGGCGCGTACTTCCGCGGCTTGCGCAGGGATTCGTGCGGCCGCACGCCGCGCCGCGCCGCGCATGAGCGCTTCCCCGCAGCCGGCCGCGCCCCGCTTCAGCAGTCCGCCGGCGTCGCCGTCTTCCTTCCGGTCCTTCAGCCCCAGATGCCCCAGCAGCACGAGCACATCCGCCGCATAGTCAATCGCCGGAGACGGCGACGCCTCATTGCGTTTTTTCTGCGGATTGTTGAAACAGCGAAATGTCAGAAAGGCCGGCTCCTGACCGTCCAGTCCAAGCGCGGCCCCCAACAGCGCGATAAACGCCGCATCATAGCTCAGCATCAGCCGCGGCAATTCCCCGTACCGGCGCCCAACCGCGCGGCAAACCGCACAGTAATAGGCGCTGTACACCTCAAACTCTCTGACCTTCAGCTCGCTCTTCAGCGGCGCAATATACCCAAACATAACTCCAAAAGTATATCACGCCAAGACAGTCTCAGAGACAACCACCCCGACAAATTCGAGTTTGCCGGGCAGATCAACTCTTGCTTTTCTTTTTGTAGATTACAGCGAACGGCTTTCCTGCAGATATTTCGTGAAATGATTACTTACGCAAAGTATATCAATATGGTATTTGTACACATTGTATTATTAATATTCAGCACCTCGCATGGACGAGTGGTATTTTACAATAGATTTCACGGCAGTATGTATGATAATATAGTACATAATGTATTATAGATTTTGATTGCACACTGCATGGAGCTTCGTTATGATGCATTGACGGACAAGCGTTACATTTGACCCCGCTCGTCCGAACAGTACAGCAGTGAAGTAATACGGAGGTGCATTTATGCATATGGCAGACGCTTTGTTGTCCCCCCAGGTCGGCGTGGGCATGTATGCGGCAAGTGTAGCGGCAATCGCAGTCGCTACGGCGAAAATCAAGAAGGACGACTTTGGCGAGAGCAAGGTGCCTCTCATGGCCGTTTCGGGTGCGATGGTCTTCGCGGCCCAGATGATCAACTTCACGATCCCGGGGACGGGGTCTTCCGGCCACATCGGTGGAGGCATCCTGCTTGCCGCCCTGCTGGGGCCCTTTGCGGGGCTGCTAACTCTGGCGGCGGTGCTCGTCATCCAGTGTCTCGTCTTCGCCGACGGTGGCCTGCTCGCCCTCGGTTGCAATATCTTCAATATGGGCGTGATCCCCTGCCTGTTCATCTACCCGCTGCTGTTCCGCCCCATCCTCTCGCCGTCGCCGACAGTCAAACGGATATGGATCGGCTCGGTGGCCGGCGTAGTGATCACTCTGCAGCTCGGCGCATTCGGCGTCGTTTTGGAAACGACGGGTTCCGGCATCGCAGCCCTGCCCTTTTCGGCTTTCCTCGTCCTTATGCAGCCGATCCATCTCGCCATCGGCGTCGTAGAAGGCATTGTCACGGCGGCCATCCTGAACTTCGTCTACGCCGCAAGGCCGGACATTCTGACCACAGCCGCCTACGGATCCGCCGCTCCTGCGCTCGCAAACAGGCGCCCGGCCAAGTCGCCAAACCCGGGTGTTGCAGAAGCAACATCCGTTTCAAGCATAGCTTCCGGGAACAAGCGCACAGATTCCCCGAAAACCGTGATCATCGTCTTTGCATGCATCGCCGTCATTCTTGGCGTTGGCATATCCCTCTTTGCCTCCGCTTATCCGGACGGCCTTGAGTGGTCGATGGAGCGAGTCGCCGGAACGACAGAGCTTGAAACCGGCGAAAGCACGGTGTTCTCTGCCCTTGCAGGCGTGCAGGAACGGCTTTCGTTCATGCCCGATTATGACTTTGCCGACGGCGAAGGCGCCGGAACCTCGGCGGCCGGCATCATCGGCGCCGCCCTCGTCTTCGTGATCGCCGGCGCCGCCGGACTCATCATCCGCGCCTACAAAAAACACCGCCGCGCAAAGACAGCGTTGCGGTAGAAAAGCGCCTCGATGCTCTCAAACCGCGTACACGATCTTTATGTTCTTGAGGGGCTCGCCGATGGAGATACGGTCATTCACCGCCTCCACCCGCGGGCCAAGCTGCTTGTCACACTTGTCTTCATCATCGCGGTGGTATCCTTCAATCGTTACGACGTGCTGGGCGCCGTGCCCTATTTCCTCTACCTAATAATCGTCATGTCGCTTGCAGAGCTTCCCGGCTCACTCTTGCACCGCCGTTTCCTCATCGCACTGCCCTTTTGCGCTTTCGCCGCCGTGACAAACCTGATCCTGATCAGGGAAACCGCCTTTGTGCTGGGCGGCGCCTCGTTTTCCTGGGGTTTTCTCTCGATGCTAACGATCCTCCTGCGTACCTACCTTTGCGTCATGGCCGTCTTCATCCTCATCGCCACGACGCCCTTCCCTGCGCTGACACGCGAACTGCACCGCCTGCACGTGCCGAAGATCCTCATCACGCTGATCGAAATGATCTACCGTTACATCGGCGTCCTTATCGACGAGGCCGGCAGCATGGCGACCGCGTACAAACTGCGAAGCGTCCAATCGAAAGGGATCGCCATGAAGGATATGGGCAGCTTCGTCGGCCAGCTTGCGATCCGCAGCTTTGACCGGGGCGAGCGCATCTATGCGGCGATGACCTGCCGCGGCTACGGACGGGATATCCCCGGCCGGGAACGTGTGCGCATGACGCCTCCGGATATCCTCTGCCTGATCCTGCTCTGCGCCGCCTTCGTCCTCTTGCGCTTTTTCCCCATATTGCATATGCTTTGATTTCATGATGAATAATAATAAACACACACACCCGGCGCACACGCCCCACGAACACTCGCACCCGCACAGCCACGGACCTGCGCCGCTAATAGTGAGCGGTCTGACCGTGACCTACGCCGACGGAACGCCGGCGCTGAAAAACGTTTCTTTCACACTCGAAGCGGGCGAAAAAGTTGCGCTCATCGGCGGCAACGGCGCGGGCAAGACCTCGCTCTTTCTCACGCTCGCGGGCGTCCTGAAACCCGAGGCCGGCGAGATCTTTATCGGCGACATTCCCGTAGACAAGGATCACCTGCAAACGGTTCACAGCAAGGTCGGCCTCGTTTTTCAAAATCCCGACGACCAGCTCTTCATGCCTAAGATCTATGACGATATCGCCTTCGGACCGCGCAATTTCGGCCATTCGGAAGACGAGGTCAGGCAAAAAGTTACGGACGTGCTCACCTCCCTTGAGGCCGAACACCTCATGGACCGAAGTTCCCTCAAACTCTCGGGCGGCGAAAAGCGAGTCTGCGCCATCGCGTCGGTGCTGGTCATGAACCCGCGCATACTCCTGTTTGACGAACCGACCGCCTTCCTCGACATGAAGGCCAAGCACCGCTTCATGAACATCCTCGCCGGACTTGAGCAGACGCGCCTCGTAGCGACCCACGACCCGGCCGTAGCGGCCGCCGTGGCCGAAAGAGTCATCGTGCTCGAGCACGGAGAGGTCTGTGCGGACGGCCCCGCCGCCGAAGTCCTCGCCGCGTATTTCTCCGGCATCAAGCTCCCATAAGTAATAATACTGTAAACCAAACTCAAAGCCTTCTCAATACTCCTCTGACGCCCCTGCATATATACTTTAATTACATCTATATGCGTACAGAAAAGGAGCATTAGACCATGCAAAAAATAACAAGAAAATCAGGAAAGGCTATACGGCTCAGCGTAGTTTTCGCGCTCACTGCCGCCCTCTTTTTGTCAACCGCGCAGGCCGCTTTCGCAGAGGAGACGCTCGTACTTCCGGCATCTGTGCCGGTGATCGCCGACAATGTGGTGAGGGTGCATCTTTCATCCTACGGCAATGTGGCATCCGCATCCATGGAAGCGATCGGATCCTACAAGATTCAGGACAACGGAAAAGCCCTTTCGGGGGTCTTCGTAGTAGCCGCCACGGAAAAAGGGATTCGCTTGTCTACTACCAAGGAAACCATGGAACTCGACGGTGACGTCTACATCAAGGCCGCAAACCTTACGCCAAACAACCGCATCAAAATCAACGGCGCCTATCAATACGCAGGGGATTTGCGGATCCTCAACAAAAGCGGCAAGATCAAACTCATCAACCACGTAAATATCGAAACCTATGTCGCCGGCATCCTCCCTTATGAGGTGAACGACGCATGGCCCATCGAAGCGCTGAAGGCACAAGCCGTTGCGGCAAGGACCTACGCTTATTTCACTATGAATTCACGTACACGCAGCAAGGTCGAGCAAGACATCGGAAACTCGACGAATGAGCAAGTCTATTTCGGTTACAATTCGGGTTATGCCAATTGTCTGCGCGCTGTGGCCGATACCAAGAACATGATCCTCAAGACGCCCTCAGGGGAAAACGTCTATGCGTGCTTCTCCGCGTCCAACGGCGGCGCCACCGAAACCGGCACAGCTTCCGGCACAGCTGCGCGCGACTATGCCTATCTGCCGCAGAAAGACGATCCCTACGATCTGGCCTACGCGCTTGCCACGACAGTGTATAGCGGCAAACTCACCATCCCAAAGAAGATCCCGGCAGACAAGCTGCAAACAAGCAAAGCGCAGCCGTACAAGATGCTGCGTGAAAAACTCACTGCGGACGGAATCGATGTGGACGCTATTTCCGGCAATGTTACTGTCAAAAAAATCACGCTCACCGGTCCAAAATACAAGTCGCCGGACCGCGGCTTTACCGGCGCAACCATCAAGCTCGCCATCCCGAAAGCATCGACGGTCACGCTGAAATTTGATGCGTACAAACCATCAGGAAGTTCTGTCAGTTTTCCCTTCCTGAACAAGGTCATGGGCTATGGCACAAAATTCTCGATGCTCTATTTGCGAAACGACGATACCAGCTGGCTGCTTGCAAGCGTCCGCTATGGTCACGGCGCAGGACTCTCCCAGACCGGAGCCTATCAGCTGGCGTCCAAGGGCAAAAATTTCAAACAAATCCTCAAGTTCTACTACAATCTCGGCTCGGCGACCGAACTCGTCACCATGCCGTGGACAGACAATACGAGCGAAAGCGACCCCGGCTACAAAGTCAAGAAGGTCTCAAAGACCGGGTCCGCCAACGTCGGGTCGAGCACCCTCAACGTGCGCAGCGGACCTTCCACCGGCTACTCGATCGTGTCGTCACTGAAAAACGGCACAAAAGTGAAAATCACGGGGCAGGCCGCAGATTGGTGGCGGATCGACCTCGGCAGCGGAAAAATCGGCTTTGTCAGCGGCGCTTTTATTAAAGTAGACGCAAAAAAGACGCCGGCTCCCGAAACTCCGGCTCCGGCTCCGGAGGCCAAAACCGGCACCGTCAACACGCCCGGAACGACCCTCAATGTCCGCAGCGGCGCAGGCACGAACTATGAAATTCTCGGCAGTCTGAAACACGGCGCATCCATTACGATTACAGGAGAAAGCGGCAGTTGGTATACACTTTCTTACAATAGCAAAACGGGGTATGTCAGCAAAAGTTTCGTCACGGTAAAGGCCGCAGCCACCCCGCCGCCGGCTTCGGAAACGACGCCAAAGAAGGGAAAGGTAACGAATGCGCCGCAGGGACTGAACGTGCGCAGCGGAGCCGGCACAAATTACAGGATCGTTGGCGGGCTGACAAACGGGACGACAGTCAATATCAAAGGGCAAACCGGCGACTGGTACAAAATCAAGTATGACGGCAAGGCCGCCTACGTCAACAAAGCCTTTATTAAATGACCCTTGGTCACACAATATAATTCCATTCGCGGTGTGCGATTTCGACGGCCTTGAGGCATTCCCCAAGGCCGCGGGATCCGTCCGCCAACCTGCTGCATACCTGTTCCATAGCGGCGCCGGCGCCCATCACCCGCTCCTTTGTCTTGAGGCAGGCTGCCACGCGGCATATTTTTTCACCTGCCTCCTCACGCGCTCCGGCGCCCCAGACGGACCGAACTTCACGGCCGCGCACAAAGACGCCCTTGCCGGGATCGGAGGACAGCAGTTGTTCGTCAAGCAGCAAATCGCGCGCAGTCCTGAGATTTCGGATATAGTTTTCGAGTATGAGGAAGAGGTCGCCCAGCGTGGTATTTCGGTCAGGATCGAAAGCGGTGATCGCGACCGAGCCCTCCGCCGTATAGACAAGCCGTTCCTTTCGCTCGCCTGAGCCATTGTCAATGGCGGCCAGCGTTGCAGGCAGCAAAAACGGTACACGCCCGCTCAGAAGGATCTCCCTTTCATGCGGCAGAGCCCCGCAAGCATTCCAGTCCACTTCAATCAGCATCCTGTATCTCCTTTCTCCGGCGGCCGGTGTTCATCCTCCGCCGCCGCATTTCGTGCAGGGCGTATAGCCCTGTTTTTTTGCGTCTTCCCGGTCGATCTCGATCACATACCGCTCCACCAAATGGCAATCTCCCGTATGAAAGGCTCTGCCGCTCGCCGGAAAGCAATAGACGAGATCCCCTTCGTGAGCCGTCTGCGCCCCGCACAGGGTGCATGGCTGATATTGGCTGCGTACCGAACGATCCAGCAAGCGCTCCCGTGGATTGTTCTCTATCACCGTGCAATGCTCTGTATGATACCGCTCGCCCGCACGCGGAAAAACCCATACAGTACCGCCGCCATCGGATATTTCCATCTCGGAAAACGGCAGCGGATTTCCGCCGTTCGAACCGCCGACAAAGGCGCGTGCAAGGATCGTCTCCTGCCCTCCGAGACTGTCCCCGGCCAGACGCGGCAGCCCTATCGGTGTGTCCCAGGTGACGGACACCCCGACAAGATTTGTGTAGGCATTGCCGCTTTTGCCAATGTAGGGAATCCGGTACAGCCCGCTCACCTGCGCGCCCGAAACGTCACCGAGGCTTTCGTATTCAGCGCGCGCCCTGACGTCCTTTTCATAAGCAGCGATCCCGAGCGGCGACGCCGCCTCAGCAGTGAACTTCCCGGTCTCATCCGCCAGCGCATGGAAGACGCCCTCTCCGGCCATCGTGAATTTGATAAGATACCCGAGCGTCAGGATGCCGATGATAAAGAGCGGCAATATGATAGCCGCTTCGACCGCAAGCGAGCCCCTAGTATTTTTCAATATATTCATACGTATCTCCGTCCACGGTGCAGGAAAAACGATAACCGATATAGTACTCACGCATCAGAAAATCTCCGGCATAGGTCCCCTTCAAATTGATTTGCATGAGGTCCATCATGCGCAGCAGCTTCGTTTCCCGATCGAGCATGAACAGGAGCACCCGCAAATAATCCTTGTAATTTAGGCCCGATCCGTCCGCCGGTTCAACCAGCGAGCCGTCGGTCCATCCGTTCCATATATCCACGATATTCTGTGTCGCCCACTGCCCTTGCGTCTTGAAAAGCGAAACCTTCTTTCCGGCTTCGAGGAGATTGATGTCGTTTTCCGTCTCCCCCGAGACCCAAACACCCGCCACGATTTCCTGCCCGACCTCGGGCGGCAGCCCGGCCGCCACAGCGAGGGGTCCGCCGATCTCCAGACAGATAGCCATCTTCGCGGCATCATTGTGAAGCGACACTTCATTGAGCCCGGCAAACAACACGCGAAGCCGCATCTTGATACTCGAATAATTTGAGTCGTCACTGCGGTATCCCGCGATGAGGTATTCGACTTCGTTTCGGAAAAAATGTTCATCGCGGGGCGCCGCATTCAGGCGATTACCAAACAAATTCAGGGCGTATTCATTGACGAGGAAGGCGGTCGTCCCGGACTTGAATGGGTCTCCTCCCCGTACGAGATCCGGGATACCGCTAAACGAAGGAAACACCGGTCCGCTATACCCTTCGGACGGCAGCGAATCGATCACGCTGTCTTTCCTGAGCACGCGGCCGTTGTCCTTGTCCTCGTCCGGCGTCCCGGAATCTCCGCCGGCGCCGCCTGAACCGCCCGGGCCGCCGATCAGAGCGCGTCCCGTGAGCGAAGCCGTTCGGATCTGATCTTCAAAATTGTCAAGATCCAGCAGCGAGTATTCCTTGAGGCTGGCCTCCGCGTCTTCCACTCTCGTATCGACCGTCCGGATGGACGAACCGCCCTTTCGGATCAGCGCATAGAAAGGATCGCGAGGCGACAGCGCAGCGTCGGCATAAAATTTGATATCCTTCTCTATACTCGCCTCGTCGCCCTTGAACGCCAGGATGCCGTAGTCTTTCAGCAGTCTGTTGTCGTATTCCGACAGTACCGACCGTCCCGCTGATTGCAGCGCCCCGTCCGCTATGCTGCGTCCGGCTGCCGACTTCGCCCCCATGAACAGGAGCGCCGCCACCGCGACAAACGCCGACAGGACGATTACAAGAAAGACAGCGACGGCGCCCGATCTCGGGGCATTCATCATTTTCATACGACACCTCTGATCCTCGCATATCCGGACTCGTCGATCACATACCATCGTCCAAAAAACTCCCTCTCGTATCCGCTCCGGTTCGTCAAACTTCCGCCATAATAGGTCTTTGTTCGATCCGCCTCCACCGTCTTGACGCCATATACGCGCCCCTCTTCCAAAGCAATGGAAACGCTTTCCGCCTCACTGCGATAACGATCCCGGACATACGCATCGCCAACGCGCACGCTCACGCGGTCGCCATCCGCCGCCGCCTCCGCGCGCACCGACATATGCATATGGGCCTGCAGCGAGGTTTGACTGTAAAGATTCAGGAGCAAGGCGAAGACAGCCATCACCGCAAAAATAGTGATGGGAAAGAAGATTGCTGCCTCCACCATGGCCCCGCCTCTGCGGAAATTCCGTTTACAGGAATTTGCCCGACGAGAGATTCGAGAAAACATTGTCTACGAACTCCTGGATCTGCGTACGAAAGATCAGCCCGATCACAATGGCGATGGCGACCAGGATCGCGACCTGGACGAGTTCCATCCCGGACTTATCCGCCCGCAGAATGCTAGCGATAACTTTAATTTTTTTCATTTTCTGACCCTCCTTTTGGTTCGAAAATGCAATAACGGCTAACTCATCTCGAATGCGGCCGGCATGACCGTGATCACGATGACGCATAGTATTTGGAGGACCATCGGAAAGACCAGTTTTGTCTCCGCGATATGTCCGAGTTTTTCCGCGCGTTTTTTTCGGCTGTCCCACAGCAGTTCGCTCTCTTGCCGGAGTTTCTCTGAAAGCGCGTTTCCCTTGTCGATATTGTCGGCGAGTACGGAAGCAAAGCGGGCGATCTCGCGCAGGCCGCTGCGTCTGGCCAGATCCGTGATTTCGCGGACAAGCGGCGTATTGCCGGCCTGCATGCGTTCCCGCAAAGCTGCCAATTCCTCATAAAGGCGCCGTTCTCCGCGTATTTCCTTCGATGCCACATAATCGTCCGTAATGCGGCCGATAGCCGAAGTGATGACAAGTCCTGCCCCGAGCAGCAAGCTGAGCTTGGCGATGAAATCCGGAAAATCCCTCTCCATTTCATCTCTCGCCGCATCGATCTGTTTCCGCGCCGCGCGGTAGCGATAATGGAACCCCGCGAACAAGATGCCTGCACAAATCAGCAATTCCGGCAGATGCCCCGACTTACCGCGCGGTCTCCAGATAAACGTCACGCCGTCTTCGGATACAGCCGGCAGGACGACCTCCTCGCCGCCTGTGCTGCCGCTCACGGACGCTACCTCTTCCGAGATGCGTTGTTCAAGTGCGGCGCGAAGTTCTTCGGGCCCGCCGGCCTGTGATCCTGCACGCAGCAGGATCGAAACCTCACCTGAAGACTCATAGAGGCGGATACGCGCAGTGAGCGTCACCGCCTCGCCGGGCGTCGTCCCGATCAGATTGACCCGCCCTTCATCCGATACGACCGTTTCTTTGCTGCTCTTCCAGACGATGTCTGCCCCCGTGGCCGGATCCGAGGCAGGCAGGTCGAGATCGCTGTTCACAAAATCCAATGACTTGTTGCCTGCAAGGATGCGCGAAGGCAGACTGCGCATGATACGCAGGATCTCCGCTTCGGCCTCGGCCTTTCCGAGTTCACGCGGCTGTATCCTCACGCCGGCGCTGCCTCTGACCGCTTCTCCCTCATAGGAAGCTTCGACCTCCATATCTACGGTACGCCCGGACTCATAGGGCGAGGGCCGGGAAAGATCGGCGGAGAAATCCTCTCCGTTCCCTGCCGCCGCTTCCGAAAGCCAAAGCGCCGCCACAACAACAAGCGCAAGCATCGCCCCGCCCATGATTGTCCGGTTCGTCTTTTTTGACCGCTCCGCAAACTCCCCGGCGCCGCCGCCGGAAAAAAACGAGCGATGCATTTCCTGAAGCCGCGCCTCGCTGCCCGTCAGCACATCCCACCATCTTTGTACTGTCATCATCACACCTCAATCTCCATAATCTTTTCCCCCCAAAAGAATGACCCCACCAGCGCCGCCAGCGCCGCCCCCATGATGAGCAGCCCGGCCGCCGTAGTATAAAGCGGCGTCAAATAATCCGGCGAACTGAATTTCAGATAGAGCAAAATGAGGATCGGCAAAGCCGTCAGCATCTTTGCCTCATATTTCTTTTGGGCCGTCAGCATTTCGATCTCGCGCAAGATGGCCATCTTGTCCATGATCGATTCCGCAGCATGTGCGGTGACCTTGACGACATCTCCCCCCGTCGTCAGACAGGTAAAATACACATCAGCAAAATTCAGAGCGTCATCCAGCCCGCTGCGCCGCGCAAATTCAAACAATACGTCCTTTTCGCGTTCGCCGCCCGACTCGATGCCGCGCACCATACGATCAAGTTCTATATTGATCGGCGCCTCCGAGGGATAGGCCAGCCGCATCCCGGCCTGAGCTTCAAGCAAAGCCTCCCTCATATGCCGGCCCGATTGAAAAGAGGCCGACAACGAAAACAGCATATCCTTGAACTGTGAAGCGAGCAGCCGCCTACGCGCCGCCATCCGGCTCTTCCGCCAATACCGCTCGAGAGGTATAGAGCAGAGCCCCAGCGCCGCCGCAGCGATCAGCGAATTGAAAAACAAATAGCCAACAAACGCCAGCCCCGCCGCACACAGCGCAAAATATTTCGCCCGCTCCATCCGCGCAGGAGCATATTCCAAGTCATTCAACATTTGATACTTCCTCCCCTCCGGGCGCCGCCCCATCTGTCATCCCGGCCATTGACCCAACTGTCATCCCGGGCGCCGACCCGGGATCCACAATCCCTCCAATCCGCAGCTTCTCCCGGTTCATCAACCGCCCCGTACGCCTTAGCCCCTCTTCGCTCCGCCGCTCAAACAGCGTATGCAGCCCGATCTCCCCGTCCTGCATACCCGTGATCTCCGCGATCTCCAGCACCGACCTCCCCCCGCCAGGCAACCGCCCCAAATGAACCATTATGTCGATCCCCTCCGTGATCTGCCGCCTGATAGCATCGATAGGAAAATCAGCAGCCTGCAAAAACATAGCTTCTATCCGGTAGAGCATGCCCCGGGGCGAGTTGCCGTGCCCCGTCGACAGCGAGCCGGCGTGCCCCGTATTCATCGCCTGGATCATGTCAAGCACCTCCTCGCCGCGCACCTCCCCCACGATGATGCGGTTTGGTCTCATGCGCAGACTCGACCTGATCAACTGTCTGATCGTGACCTCGCCCTTCCCCTGCACATTGGAACCCCTGCACTCCAGCCGCACCAGATTTTCGATCCCCATGATCTGCAGTTCCGCCGAATCTTCGATCGTCACGATCCTCTCGCACGCCGGGATGAAATTGGAAAGCGCATTCAAAAAAGTCGTCTTGCCCGAACTCGTGCCTCCGCTGATAAATATGTTGTAAGCCGCCCCGACCAGCATGATGAGGAAATCCGCCGCTTCTCGCGTGATCGACCCCCAGCGGATGAGGTCTTCCATCGTGATGGCGGTCTTCGGAAAACGCCGGATCGTGAGCGCGGGACCATCCAAAGCGATATTTTTGTACACTGCATTCACGCGCGACCCGTCGAGCAGGCGTGCGTCCAAGATCGGCGAGAGTTCGTTCACCTCGCGGTGGACCTTGGCGGCGACCCTTCGTATGACGTCTTCGAGTTCCTCGGTGGTTTCAAACCGCACATCCGTCCGCTCGAGCGTCCCGTCTCTTTCGACAAAGACGCTGTCCTTGCCGTTCACCATGATCTCCGTCACCCGTGGATCATCGGCGAGCGGCTGAAGGACGGACAATTCGCGCCGCGTCCGGCAAAATACCGTATCCGCTACCGCCGCCGCCTGCACTACCGGCAAACGCCCGAGTACCCGCCCGTCGATGAAGTCCAGCACTTCTTCGTCGGTGACGTCGCCGGGCGCCTCGCGCACAAAATTCCGGACATCCTCTGTCAATTCCCGGATCACAAGCCGCACCGCCTCTTCGCTTTTCACTCGTCTTTTTCCCATAATAATATTCTTGCACCCACCCTCACGCTTCAAGCACGGTATCGCAGATTTCTTTGATTTTGAGACCGAATGCATTGGCCAGCGCCACGTCGGTCCGGTCACCAAGGCGCCTGATATCCTCGGGGCATTCGGGAAATAGCAGACAGTCCTCGGTTGCAAATACCTCTTCTGAGCGCCCTTCACGCATGACTTCAAAAATGATGGGATCGCAAATCTCACAAAAACCATCGAGCAAACGCCCGCGCGTACCAAAATCGAGTACGAAGCAGGCAGGCCCGACGGCCTTGTTCATCAGCCCGATCAATCCCAGCGCTTCCTGCGCAGTCAATGAGGAAAGCGCATTCAGCCCCTGATCGACGCCGAGGCGCAAGAGCCCGTATTCATCCGGCAAAACAGCCGCCCGTATCAAAGCCGATAGCGCCGACGTATCATCAGGATCCCCAAGTTTTCCATCACGGTTCTGCAGCCGCAAACTGCGAAAAAGCAGCGCTTCGGCCGGCATAGCGGCCGCACAAGATTCGGGAAGCAAGGCCGGTGATTCTCTGTCCGTCAGACAGAGATAAATAGATTTGACGTCCCTGTAGCGTGCCATTTCCCGGCCAATGCCTATGGAAACGCAGCTCGCGCCCATACCTCCGGCCCGTGCATGCACACAGACCATGCGCGCCTCATCCATTTTCCCAGCCTCCAAAAAAACCGGAAAAGCGCCCGCGGTCATTGCCTGTCCCCTATTCCGCAGCACAGCAAAAGCGTTCGCCGCTGCAAGCAAAGCGGTGGCGCCGCCGTGTTTCCCGCAAGGCGGCACACTGACACAGGGACAAGTGACGGCGTCTTTACCGGTGAGATTCAGGCAAGCGTCATATTCCTGCGTACATTCACAGCAACCGATCCTGAACGTGACCGAGAAACCCGGATGATCAAGGGACGCCGCACGCAAAAATGCCTTTGCCCAGCCCGCATCATGATTCAAAATACATAGTGAAATATTCTTCATATTCCACATGTTAGACCATATGGGATATGTTGTCAATACTATTTTTTGTTATTTTTTACTTTTTTTCTTGGATCTTATATGTCTCGATATAATTGTCGAGCGATGACGCCTGTGCAGAAAGCTGTGAAGACGCGGCGGCCGATTGCTGAGCCAATGCCGCATTCGATTGTATGATTTGCGTGATCTGGTTGATACCCTCGCTGATCTCGACGATTGAATCGCTCTGTGCGATCGATGACTCCGACAACTCGCTCATGCGGATCTGGTTGTCTGCGGCAATACGCGCGATATCCTTCATGCCGGCGGAGGCGTCTTCGGCGATCTTGTTGCCAAGCGCGACATTCTCAAGATCAAGCCTGATGAGCTCAGCCGTTTCTCTCGCCGCATCGGCTGATTTGTTGGCCAGATTTCTGACTTCATCGGCAACGACCGCGAATCCCTTTCCCTGCTGTCCGGCTCGCGCCGCTTCGACAGCCGCATTGAGGGCAAGTATGTTTGTCTGGAAGGCAATATTTTCGATCACGTCCGAAACCTTCGAGATGCGTGCAGCGCTGTCGCTGATATCCCGCATCGTCTTGGACATCACGGTCATGTCACCAGAGATCCCCGAAACGATGTTCGAATAACTCCCGATCGCCTCAATCACCTCTCGCGCCAGATCGGCGTTTTCCTGCGATTTCACACGCAAACTGTCGATTGTCGCACGAAATTGTTCGATCGCTGCGGCCTGTTCATTGCTGCCGCTGGCAAGGTTGTGTGAACCGCCGGCGATCTCGCCGGAGGCCTCGGATATCTGTACCGATACTTCCTGAAGTCTACGGATCAGCTCGCGCTGCT
Organism: Eubacteriales Family XIII. Incertae Sedis bacterium; assembly: GCA_031261395.1. Taxonomy (GTDB): domain Bacteria; phylum Bacillota; class Clostridia; order Peptostreptococcales; family Anaerovoracaceae; genus WRMW01. The sequence goes on along the minus strand of JAISJT010000133.1, from coordinate 1,355 downwards.
TGACGATCATCCCCTGTATCGCAAAAACAAGACCATCGCCTTCTGTCGTTGGCACGAGATCACGCGAAAAATCTCCGTCACGCAGTTGCTTGAAAAATTCAATATCCACCAGCATGCGTTCATTGAGTCCGTTGATATGCCTGATGACCTCGCCGATATCATCGTCTGCCTGATAGTCAACAAACCGCCCGGGCCGCCCCACCGCCAGCTCGCGCAAACTGAGCACGATTTCATGTATCGGTTTGACCGCATTATTTTTGAAATTCTGAACCGAGGCAAAGACCACTGCCACGCATACGGCCGCGACAACAAGATAGATGATCAGCATCAGCGTCGGATATTTCGGAATGAACAAGATACCGGAAACCATCACGCCAGCGAGCGCAACAAAAAGAATTGCACAAATCGTACGTATATTCGACCGGGGTCGCGGCTTCATAGGCATCATTTTCCTATCAAATCCCTCTTCGCAATGAAAAATCGACTGTCAATACTATACCACACAGTACAAATCACGAAAAGAAAATTTAAAGCCCCCTGTCATTCCCGGGCGCCCCCCTGTCATTCGCCGACATGATCGGCGAATCCAAGACAATGACCACCTGTCATTCCCGCGAAGGCGGGAATCCATGACTCCTCACAACCTACTTCTTCGTCCACCGCGCGAGCCCCTGTCATTCCCGCGCAGGCGGGAATCCATGACTCCTCACCACCTACTTCTTCGTCCACCGAGCATAGTAAGTCGTGTTCTTGGTAATCTTCACCGTTGACGTTTTCGTAATCTTCGTCCCGCCGCTCTTAGCCGTATACCATCCCGCAAACTTGTACCCCGCCCTTGTAGGCGCAGGCAATTTGCCAAACTTCTGCGCGTAGGTCACCTTCATTTTCGCAGTCTTCGCCTTGGATCCCCCGCCCACAGGCGACACCTTCCCGCCATTAGCATTGAATGTAGCCGTAAAAGTTTTCGCCGTCCACTGCGCATGCAGAGTATGATCATTTGCCGTCTGCACCTTCGTTGTATTCGTAATCTTGATCCCGCCGCTCTTGGCCGTATACCATCCCTTGAACGTATATCCGACCCGGGTAGTCTTCGCCAATTCACCATAGGCCGAATCATACTTCACCGTCTTCGTCTTCGCCTTCGAAGACAAAGCCTTCCCCCCGTTGACATTGTGCGTGACCGTATAACTATTCGCCGTCCACTGCGCATAATATGTCACTGCCGCCGTCACCAAGGCCGAAGCCTCAATCTTCGTCCCCCCAGCCGCCGCCGTATACCAGCCCTTGAACGTATACCCCGTACGGGCAGCCTGCGGCAGCGCACCGATAGCAGCACCGGCCGTGACCTCCCTGCC